>CAYTLQ010000079.1:0-21985 GCA_964438715.1 uncultured Ignavibacteriaceae bacterium | reverse complement strand
GAAAGAAGTCTGTGTGTTATAACTTTGCGTTGTTCAAAATACGATAACTTAAAATGCTGTCTAAGGCAAAATATTTTCTCAGTGCAGAATATTTTCCAAATAGGCAGTTATGAAATTGAGAACTTCCTTTTACTACAGATTAGAATTTCAAATAATAAGTAAAAAAAGTTAATTCCTATTTTCTTAAAATATCCGGAGAAACATAATGCCATCCAAAGATGCCAGGATTGATGTGTACATTTCAAAGTCAGCGGATTTTGCACAACCAATATTGAATCACCTGAGAGAAGTAATCCACAAAGCTTGTCCGGAAGTAAAAGAAACCATTAAATGGAATTTTCCTCACTTTGAATACAAAGATGAAATTTTATGTAGTTTTGCCGCATTTAAAGGTCATTGTTCTTTTACTTTCTGGAAAGCATCAATAATGCAAGATCCCGAAAATATACTATTATTAATGGGAGAGACAGGTATGGGAAATTTCGGGAGAATTACATCATTAAGTGAATTACCACCGGATATAATATTAATTACATACATTAAACAGGCAACGAAGCTCAACGAAGAGGGCATTAAACCTGCCGCAAAGAAAAAATCGCCACGGGATAGAGATATCGAAACTCCTGCTGATCTTGAAGCGGCACTAAAACAAAACACTAAAGCGTTTAATATTTTTACTTCGTTCAGCTACTCTCACAAGAAGGAATACATTGAATGGATAAATGAAGCAAAACGCCCTGAAACAAGAAGCAGGCGAATCCGCCAAACTATTGAGTGGGTATCAGAGGGAAAAGGAAGAAACTGGAAATACGAAAAGTAACTTTCAATTTATATGAAATTTACTCTTCATATCCTCTCCGCGCATAAACAACATTTAAAAAAAATACTACTTACTTAATTCCTTAATAAAATCAAGTAAAAGCAGGCAACCCGGAGCAACCATAGAACCGTGATCAAATCCTTCAAGCTCCCGCAAGGAAGTATGTTTGTTCCCTGCGAGAATCATCATCCTCCGGAAATATGCGTTTTCTTCATACCTGCCAAATAGTTCACGCTCTCTATCTCCGGTTACTAATAAAATCGGCGGAGTTTCTGCCTTTACATAGTACAGTGGAGCAAATTCATCTATAACGGGTGTGGTCTCCTTAATGCCCCTGTTCCTTCTGATTGAGAAATGTGTTATGACCTGTGGACTCAGAGGTACGAGCGCAGATAATTTATCGGGGTGCAATCCGAACATCTGAAGCCATCTGGAATCCAGTCCCACCATAAGGGTAAGATATGCTCCGGCAGAGTGACCTGAAACAACTATCCTGTTCACATCACCACCGTATTTTTTTATGTTATTTATTACCCAGGCTGTTGCCCGTGCGGCATCAATAATATATTCGGGTTCCCTAACAAATGGACTCAGGCGGTAGTTTACCGCAGCGATTGCAACTCCCTTATTCTTTAATTCATCCGGTATATATTTTTCCCCGCCGGAAAGTCCTCCACCGTGAAACCAGATAATTGTACTAAAGTTTTTAGTATTTACAGGATAATATAAATCCAGCCGGCACCGTTTATATCGATAATCTGAGGTATCGCTCACCTCAGGATAATACAAAATATCGGTTAGGGTTTTATATTCAACCGAATCCTGTGCACTTAAAGTATTAAGGAATATTAGCGGTACTACTATTAAGAATTTTTTGTGAACACTGAATACTGAGAAATTCATCAATTTTAAAGAATTGTTGCTGATTAAAGAGCTAAAATAAAATTTTTCCCGAAGTATTTATAAAAATAAGAGATTAATACGAAATTCAGAGCCAATTGATACAGAAAATCCCGGGATACTAACGCATCCCGGGTTTCGGAATATTATTTGAGAATGGTTTGTTCAATGCTTTCTTTTGAAATGGACTTTGTGCAGAAAAACCAGTCATAACATTTCATTTCCTCTTTTCCCTCCATTCGGTCTTTTGCAACACCACAAGAACCGGCCGGCGGAACAATCACATCATCTCCCGGGCGCCAGTCAGCAGGGGTAGCGACCGAGAACGCATCGGCTGTTTGCAGAGCTATAAGCGCTCTGTAGAGTTCGTCAAAATTTCTCCCTAAACTTAACGGATAATAAATAATTGCCCTGATAATACCCTTGGGGTCAATAAAAAAGACAGCCCTGACTGCTTTGGTACTGCTCTCACCGGGTTGAATCATTCCGTATTTTTTTGCCACCTCCATTGTAATATCCTCTACTAAGGGAAATTTTACTTCAACATCTTTCATTCCCTTAAATTCAATTTTTTCTTTAATTGTTCTTAGCCATGCAATATGACTGTATAATCCATCGACGGAAAGTCCTACCAGTTTACAATTAGCTCTCTCGAATTTCTCTTCCATTGATGCGAAGGTCATAAATTCTGAAGTACAGACCGGAGTAAAATCTGCAGGATGGCTAAATAGTATTACCCATTTCCCCTGATAATCAGAGGGAAAATTGATTTCGCCTTGTGTTGTAATTGCCTTGAATGCCGGTGCACTATCACCTATTCGCGGCATAGGTGTAATATTGGAAACTTGTTCCATTTGTCTCTCCTGATTTTAATTTTTATTATTGGAAAAATTTTATTGTTATTAGTTTGATGAATAAAAATGGGGTGGGATTCAGAAATTGCAATAAAAGTTTTTAACTCCCGAATTAACATTTCATTAACATTCAGGTAACAATTCCTTAATACAGCACATATAAATTCGCTAATTAAATTTTTAGAAATTGCGATAGTTGTAGGAATGAACATCCTTTATATTTGTGGCTCACTCAATCAAACAACTCAGATGCATAAAATTTCAATGCATTTGAATGGGTTTAACCATTACTTCACACCATATTATGCAGATGGAATAATTGATAAATTGGTGGGTCTGGGATTTTTAAATTTCACAATTCTCGGCGGTGCATTCCGAAAAAAAACTCTCGACTATCTGCACGAAAACAATTTGAACATTGACTTCAAAGGACAATCAAGAGAATATGATTTGATATTCACTTGTAGTGACCTTATAGTTCCAAAAAATATTTTAAACAAACGGGTAATACTCATACAGGAGGGGATGACTGATCCGGAAAATCTTATGTATTACCTTGTAAAGTGGTTGGGACTGCCACGCTATTTAGCAAGTACTTCAACCACGGGGTTAAGTAATGCCTATACCAAATTTTGTGTAGCTTCGGAAGGCTACCGCGAATTATTTATAAGAAAAGGGGTTATTCCGGAAAAGATAGAAGTTACCGGTGTTCCTAATTTCGATAATTGTGAGTCATTCCGCAATAATGATTTCCGCTACAAAAATTTTGTACTTGTTGCTACCTCTGACTCACGGGAAACTTTCAAATACGAGAACAGAAAAAAGTTTATAAGAAAAGCCGTTGAAATTGCTAATGGCAGACAACTCATCTTTAAACTACATCCTAATGAAAATGTTGCGAGGGCTACCCGCGAGATAAACAAATATGCTCCCGGAGCGCTTGTTTACCACGATTGCAAAATAGAACCCATGATTGCAAATTGCGATGTTCTTATCACACGCTTCTCTACTGTTGTTTATATAGGGCTTGCTCTTGGTAAAGAAGTCTATTCCTCTTTCAATCTCGATCAGCTAAAAAGATTAGTTCCTATTCAAAATGGAGGGTATTCTGCAAAAAACATTGCCGTAGTTGCCAGAAATATTTTATCAACCCCTCCGGAAGAAATTCCATTACGAATCGCAGCACAAGGAATTCTGAGCGTTCTGAAAAACCGTTACGCAGGATTTGCATTAAAAGTGCTTGCCGTATTTCTGAAATTCAGGGGTAATTCCTGATGGTAACAAACCAATTTTCCAATTTAAATATTGTCACCGTAATACAAGCACGGATGGGTTCTAGCAGGTTACCGTACAAGGTTACCCTTTCACTTGCAGGAAAACCTTTGCTTTATCGTATGGTAGAGCGGGTTAAATTTTCGGAATACTCAGGTACTGTTGTGATTGCCACAACGACCGATGAAATTGATGACGCAATTGTTGAGCTATGTGAAAAGTATAATTTTAACTGCTTCCGTGGACACCCTTTGGATCTGCTTGACAGACACTATCAGGCGGCCAAAAGCTTCAATGCAGATATTGTATTAAAAATTCCCTCAGATGTCCCTCTTATCGATTCCGCAATTATTTCGAAAGTCGTTAAGTTCTTTCTTGACAACAGAGACTCATACGATTATGTGAGTAATTTGCACCCGGCAACCTATCCCGACGGTAATGATGTTGAAGTTATGAAGATGTCTGCTTTAGAATGTGCTTGGAAAGAGGCACAACTGCCAATGGAGAGGGAGCATACTACTCCCTATTTATGGGAACACCCTGAAAAGTTTCGCATTGGTAATGTTTTTTGGGATACCGGATTGAACTACTCTATGTCACACAGATGGACAATAGACTATGATGAGGACTATTCATTTATCAGCAAAGTATATGAGGAGCTTTTTCCGCACAAGCCTCATTTCGGATTATATGATATTCTCAACCTACTAGCAAAAAAACCTGACTTAATGAAAATCAATAAGAAATATGTCGGTGTTAATTGGTACCGCAATCACTTGCATGAATTGAAGACAATAACTCCCGAACAGACGAGACGAATATGAAACATAAAAGTATTTCCGAACTTCAAAAAATTGCGATGAGAGTCAGGGAACATATTCTACGCATGTCCACAAACGGAGGTTGTTTTACCGGTGCATCGCTTTCTTGTGCTGATATACTTGTTTATTTATACGCAAATCATCTGAATATATCACCTGAAAGTATAACAAACCCTGAAAGGGATTATTTGTTTCTCTCCAAGGGTCACGATGTACCTGCATTATATGGTACATTCGTTGAACTGGGATTTATTGAGGAGCAACGCCTCGAAAACCATCTAAAAACTAATGACCACATATACTGGCATCCAAATACCAACATTCCGGGAATTGAGTTTCACTCGGGATCGTTAGGACACTTACTCTCTGTTGCAATGGGAGTTGCGTATGACTGTAAACTACGCCGCTTACATAATCGGGTTTATGTGATTTTAGGTGATGGTGAATTAAATGAGGGTTCAATTTGGGAAGGACTACTTGTTGCATCAGCAAAAAAACTTAATAACCTGATTATAATTGTTGATCGCAATAGATTTCAGGCAAATGTTGCCACAGAAGAACTAATACCCATAGAACCCCTTGAGAGAAAGTTTGAGGCATTTGGTTGGAGCGTAGTAACCTGCAACGGCCATAGTTTTGATGATCTTCAGGAAGTTTTTAGTGGTCTCTCTGAACATGCACAATTCCCGACTGCTATCATCGCCGAAACAATACGAGGAAAAGGCGTTCCAAGTATTGAAGGAAGAGCGGATAGATGGTTCTGCAATTTTTCTTCTGAAGAAGTACAACAGCTCATCAATGAATTGCATGGTCGTGCAGTAGCCGAATTACATTCAGAATCATTAATGGTGCGATAACGAATGACTTACGAAGAACTGCTTCATTCACTTGCATTAAGTGATGAGCGAATTATTATTATGACTGCAGAGAACAGAGCTGCAATACGAAATCTGCCTCATTTATTACATGATCGTTTTATTGACACCGGAATCAGTGAGCAAACAATGGTAGGAATGTCCGCAGGACTCGCCAAACAAGGTCGTATTCCTGTTATTCATGCTCTGGCTACCTTTCTCACTTTAAGGGCTTTTGAATTCATCAGAACCGATATCGGTATTCCCGGACTTCCTGTTAAATTAGTTGGTGGAGTTCCCGGCATTCTTTCAGAGGCAAACGGCCCAACTCATCAGGCAATTGAGGATATCTCCTTAATGAGAGGTATTCCTACAATGAATGTATTTGCTCCTGCTGATGAACAAGATTTACTCGCCGGAATAGAAAAAGTTATACTTCATCCTCAACCATACTACATTCGCTACACAAACATTAAACCTATCATTCAACATTCTTCCGATTTTGAAATCGGTAAAGCCGAAATTATTAAACAGGGTTCGGATGTTGTAATATTTACTTATGGAGCTCTATTCAATCAAGGGCTCTTAGCCACCGAAATTTTAGAAACAGAGAAAATTTCAGCCGGCCTCATAAATATGCGAACCCTTAAGCCGGTTGATGAAGAAACCATTCTGAAATATTGTTCCCAATCGCAGTTAGTTGTGGTTCTTGAAGATCATTTTGAAATTGGCGGGTTATACTCAATAATTGCCGAAACACTCTTAAAAAATGAAATTACCTGCAGGGCTGTCAGTATTTCATTTTCAAATAAATGGTTTAAGCCTGCATTACTGAAAGATGTTCTTGAGTTTGAACAACTTCACCCTATAGCAATTGCCCAAAGAATAATTAATCAATTACGCAACATATCAACAAAAAAAGTTTATTTATAGTATGCCTAATAAAGTAACCGAAAACGAAACTTATCCTGTAATAACAAATTCCGATGCACTTTATTCAAGAGCGGTGCAATTAATACCATCCGCTACACAAACCTTAGCAAAAGGACCTTCTCAATATATCAAAGGAGTTGCGCCAAAATATCTCCGTAAAGGGAAAGGAAGTAGAGTTTGGGATGTTGATGGTAATGAATACCTTGATTACAACATGGCAATTGGCCCTCTTTCTCTGGGATATTGTTATGAAGCGGTAGATAATGCAATAAAAGATCAACTGCAGGATGGCATCACTTTTTCACAAATGCATCCGCTTGAGGTTGAAGTTGCGGAATTACTACACGAAGTTATTCCAAACGCTGAATCGATTCGGTTCAGTAAAACCGGTGCTGATGTTACATCTGCCGCTGTCAGGTTATCAAGGGCTTACACAGGCAAATCAAAAGTACTATGCTGTGGATATCACGGATGGCATGACTGGTACATTTCTGTTACAGACCGGAATAAAGGGATTCCCGAAGCAGTTAAAGATCTTTCTTTTACATTTAATTACAATGATATTGAGTCTCTTATTGATTCAATAGATGATGATACTGCCTGTGTTATTTTAGAACCATTTGTCTTTGAGGCGCCAAAGGAGAATTTTCTTTCCAAAATCAGAGAAGTTTGTGATGCTCACGGGGTTCTCTTGATATTCGATGAGATGTGGACAGGATTCAGAATTGCTGTTGGAGGCGCACAGGAATATTTTGGCGTCCACGCTGATCTTGCTTGTTTTTCAAAAGCTGTGGCTAATGGTATGCCTATCTCCATACTTACCGGGAGAAAAGATGTCATGTCACTGCTCGAAAAAGAAGTTTTCTTCTATACAACTTTTGGAGGGGAGGCTCTCTCTCTTGCGGCAACAAAGGCTACAATTAACGAGTTAAGAAATAAAAATGTACCATTATATCTCCGTGAAATGGGGAAATTATTGAAAGATGGATTCAATAACATTGCCTCATCACTTTCAATGGAATATATTAATTGCACAGGATTTGATTGCAGAACAATAGTGAATTTTGATGGTGCTTCCGTTGGCGCTAATTCATTAGAAATGAAATCATTGGTTCAACAGGAACTAATCAAACACGGAATATTGTGGGGAGGTTTTCATAACATTTCGTTTTCACATTCTAAAGATGACATAGAATACACACTTTCTGTCTATAAAAAAGTACTTCCCTTATTAAAAGAGGCAGTTGAATCCGGAAATGTGCGTCACTATTTAAAGGGTGAACCGGTTGAACCTGTCTTCAGAAAAACAACAAACTTTAATATGAAACCAAAACAAAAATCTTTGGTGGTCTGAAGCGAAAATGGAATTGTTTTCATTAAAAAACTCTGTTGCGGTTGTTACAGGCGCATTGGGACTTATTGGTCGAAACCACTGCGAAGCTCTTGCCTCTGTCGGTGCAAATGTTGTTGTTACCGATTTTGATACCGAAGCCTGTAAAGATTTGGCATCCTCACTTCCCACAAAATCTATTGGCATTGGAGCGAATATTACTAATAGTAATGATTTGCAGAACCTGAAAAATGTAGTTCTTGAAGAGTTTGGGAAAATTGATGTTTTGATTAATAATGCTGCTATAAACGATAAGTTTGAAAATCCTCTTGCAGCGGCAGAACTGTCTAAATTTGAGAATTATCCCCTTGAATTATGGAATAAAAGTATTGAAGTCAATATAACAGGTGTTTTTCTCACTTCACAGATCATTGGCACCGCAATGGCAGAGCAAGGCAAAGGCAGTATTATAAATGTTGCTTCTACTTATGGTATCGTGGCTCCTGACCAGTCTCTTTATCGCGATGAGAATGGAAATCAAAAATTTTACAAGTCAGCCGCCTATCCTGTTACCAAAGGCGCCATCATTTCATTTACACGGTTTCTCGCTGCCTATTGGGGAGGAAAAGGTGTAAGAGTTAACAGTCTTTCACCCGGTGGAGTTGAAAATAATCAGGATTCTTTCTTTATTGAAAATTACTCAAAACGCACTCCTCTGGGTAGGATGGCAAAACCCACGGACTATCGTGGAGCGGTTATTTTCCTTGCAAGTGATGCCTCTTCTTATATGACCGGTGCAAATCTGGTTGTTGATGGAGGTTGGACAGCATGGTAATTATTAGCATTGATTGTCTATGCCAAATCTCAAACAATTGTTTAACAAAGCTCAAAACATCACTTTTTTATTAACTGATAATGACGGAGTATTAACAGATACAGGCGTTTATTATTCCGATAAAGGTGAAGAGCTGAAGCGTTTTTCTATTCGAGATGGAATGGGTGTAGAACGACTGCGTACAGTGCTGAACATCGAAACCGGAATTATTACTGGAGAAACTTCAGGCTCTGTAATAAAGAGAGCAGAAAAATTACAGATTAATGAATTATATCTCGGAGTAAAAAATAAAGAGCAGCTATTTGTAGAAATACTTGCTAAGAAAAATATCTCCCCGGAAAATGTTGCCTACATCGGTGATGATTACAACGATATTGGCATTATGCGGCTTGCCGGATTTACCGCCGCTCCGGCAGATGGAATGCCAATGATAAAAGAAATTGCTGATTATATCTGCACAGAAAGAGGCGGTTACGGGGCATTCAGAGAATTTGCAGAATTGATAATACGATTACGATCAAAATAATTTATAAAAATATAGAGGTTGCATGGTAGAAAGAATAAGAAAAATCGGGAATAGATTAATTGGTGATAACCAGCCCGTGTATATTATCGCTGAAATCGGTATTAATCATAACGGTTCGGTTGAAATTGCAAAAAAAATGATTGAGGGCGCTGCATTTGCCGGTTGTGACGCAGTTAAGTTTCAAAAAAGAACACCCGAACTTTGTGTACCGCGTGACCAATGGGAAATTGAAAGAGATACCCCTTGGGGAAGAATCTCTTACATTGAATATCGACACAAAATGGAATTTTCCAAAGAACAGTTTGCTGAGCTAGTCGAATTCTGTAATCAGAAAAAAATTAACTGGTTTGCCTCCTGTTGGGATGAGGAAGCTGTTGATTTTATCGAGCAATTTGACCCTAATGTTTATAAAATTGCATCGGCTTCTTTGACCGATTTAAACCTTTTGCAAAAGCACAAAAGCCTAAATAAGCCAATTATTTGTTCTACCGGAATGTCATCTATGGAAGAGGTTGAGTGGGCAGTTGAATCATTAGGTACCGATAACTTGCTGCTTGCACACACCACATCCGCTTACCCATGTAAGCTCGAGGAGTTGAATTTGAGAGTAATTACTACACTTCGGTCAAAGTACGAAACCGTTCCTATTGGATACTCCGGACATGAAACCGGGCTTTCCCCTACCTGGGCTGCAATTGCTCTTGGCGCTTCATTTGTCGAAAGACATATAACACTCGACAGAGCTATGTGGGGTACCGATCAGGCGGCAAGCGTAGAAATTGTTGGTCTTATGAAATTGGTTTCAAATATCCGTGATATAGAAAAATCATTGGGTGATGGTGTCAAGCGTGTTTATGAAAGTGAGATTAGTTCAAGAAAAAAACTTCGCAGGGTGCAATCTCCCCTTAACGAGTATTCAGTGGCATAATAATGTCAGTTGATGAACTAAGAATTTTATTCTCTGTATTCGTAGTTGCTGCTGCTCTTATTCTCATCATTCTCGAAAGGGTGATTCCCTATACAAAGAATCAAAGTTTCTTTCGGGAAGGATTTTTCAACGACTTTTTCCTCTACACTTTACTACAGAGTTTTTTCCTTGGCATAATTATCTCATACATTATTGAGATAATTGATAATACAACAGGACTTTCACGGCTACAATTGCTTACGCACTGGCCTGTATGGGTACAGGTGGCATTTTTTGTTGTTACACACGATTTCTATATTTATTGGTTTCATCGCTATCAGCATAATTCGAAAATATTTTGGAGAATGCACGAGGCACACCATAGCACAAAAGATGTGGACTGGCTGTCCGGTTCACGATCTCATGTTTTGGAAATTCTTATTAATCAGACAATAGAATTTGCACCCATAGTTCTATTAGGTTCTCCCCCCGAAGTTGCCATTTATAAAGGTGCTATCTCCGCTGTTTGGGGAATGTATATCCATGCAAATATCAATGTCAATTCCGGTTGGTTACAGTACTTTATTAATGGTCCCGAAATGCATCGTTGGCATCATGCTGATAATCATCCGGAGGCATATAATAAAAACTTCAGCACAAAACTTGCTGTATGGGACTGGCTTTTTGGAACTGCATATTTCCCGGGTAGAGAGAAGCCAAAGTTTTTTGGTATTTCGAATATTAACTTTCCTAAAAACTACATCCGCCAGCAATTAATTGCATTTAGAAAATTTAATGACTGAAATGGAAAAACTATGCAAACCATTAACATTCGGAATATCATTCTTGAAAGGTCGCCGGATTTTCTTTCCTCCTTTCCCGCATTTGTAAGGAATATTGTTCTCTCAACCATCGAGAGGATAATACATCAAAAAGAAATTAATGAGTTTATTGTACGGCATAATAACAAAAAAGGAATTGCGTTCGCCAGTGAAGTCCTGGAGTATATTGATTTTTCTTTTAGTATTTCCGGTAAAGATCGATTAAAAATTCCAAGTGAAGGTCGGCTAATTATTGTAAGTAATCATCCTCTGGGAGGTTTGGATGGCATAGTACTTTTAAAGCTTATCTCCGAAATACGACACGATGTAAAGATTGTAGTCAATGATGTGCTTCTGAATATTGAAAATATGTCTAATTTATTTCTGCCTCTCGATCTGGTTAGTGGCAAAGCATTAAAAGAGAATCTTCGCTTAATTGGCGAGGCATTAACGAATGAGGAGGCTGTAATAATATTTCCGGCAGGTGAAGTTTCTCGTCTGGGAATTAATGGAATTTCAGACGGCAAATGGAATAAAGGAGCAGTTTTTTTCGCAGAAAAGTATAACGCTCCTGTACTTCCTATACATATTAAGGGACGGAACTCTCTGTTTTTTTATCTCTTGTCGGCAATTTACAAAAAAGCATCTACCTTTCTTCTCTCTCATGAGTTGTTTAACAAAAAGAACCAAATCATCTCAATCAAAGTTGGCGACTACATAAACCCAAAAGCGTTTTCAACCAAGACTTTTAAGCCTAATGTATTAGCAAAACAATTAAAAAAACATGTCTATGCACTCGCCAAAAATAAAGAAGGTATCTTTCAGACAGAGAAGAATGTTATTCATCCGGTTGAAAGAAAAATACTTAAATCTCAATTAAAGTCCTCTGTTTTATTGGGTACAACTAACGACGGGAAACAGATCTTCCTTACCGATTCAGCAGTAGCTCCCGATGTACTTACAGAAATTGCGCGATTACGGGAATTAACTTTTCGAAAAGTCGGAGAAGGCACAGGAAACAAACTCGACCTTGACAGATTTGATAATCTTTATAAGCATCTGGTATTATGGGATGATAAAGAGCTGGAAATAGTTGGCTCTTATAGAATTGGCATAGGTAAGCAGTTATCTGAGAATTCTAAGTATGACGATTTATACACCTCGACACTGTTTACTTACGGAAATGATATTAAAGAAATAATTCCTCATGCAATAGAATTAGGAAGGAGTTTTGTTCAATCGAAATACTGGAAAACCTCTGCTCTTGATTATTTGTGGCAGGGAATAGGTGCTTTTTTGGCATTTCATCCTGATGTAAAATTTCTTTTCGGACCGGTGAGCATTAGTAACGCATACTCCGATGATGCGAAAAGTCTGATTATTTACTTTTACTGGAAATGGTTTGGAACGATCTCTGAAACACAAGCAAATTGCCGCTACCAGATTTCACCAAAACGAAAAATTGAACTTGAGGAGATCTTCGAGGGACCGGATTTTAAAGCTGACTTTAAGAGATTAAAAAATCATTTAAAGAACTATGGTTATTCCGTGCCAACTCTTTATAAACAATATACCGATTTATGTGATGATGGCGGCGTAAAATTTCTTGATTTCGGCATAGATAAAGATTTTCAGGATTGCATCGACGGACTGATAATAGTTGATACGGATAAGTTAAAGCTGAGCAAAAAAGAGCGATACATTTATCCTCATCTCTCTGCTCCTCAGGAACAGCATTCGCAGGTAACAAACAATCAATTGTAATTATTACAGTGTTTCTTCCTGAGAGCAGAAAAAAATTTAATAATTTCTTATTATTTATTTTACCCTGACATAATACTGCAATTGTAAAATTCGCAGTAACATTATTGAAGTTTCTATGAAAATTGCACATCTATCTGATTTTCATCTCTGCTCATACTTTGCCGACTCAAATCAGTCAGCTATCCTTGATGTATTGCATTACTGTCTCCTTCTCAATCCGGATCATATAGTTATTACCGGAGATCTAACGGAAAACGCCGATGAAAGAGATTTTGAAACATTAAGAGATATCTTTAAGAAATTAAATCTCCTGAATAGTGATCGTCTGTCAATAGTTATTGGTAACCACGATATTTTTGGAGGATTGGTCACCGCTGAAGATATTTTTACTTTTCCACAGCGTTGCAAAAAAACAAATTATACACAGAAAGTTCGTAAGTTTTACGAATACTTCAGTGAAACCTTTGAACATACAGTGTATCGAAGCAAAAACATTTTTCCTTACGCAAAAATTATCAATGACACACTTATTACCGGTGCAAACTCGATAGATACATATTCTAAAATGCGCAATCCGTTTGCTTCTAACGGATTTATTGAAGATGAACAGTTTAATGAATTACAGGATATTTTTCTTCGGTTCAGACGATTTGCGGAAAATGCAGTACTACTGATTCACCACCATTTCAATAAGATTGCCTCGCTGAAATCAAATGCGCTCTCCGGTCTTTGGCATAATATTGAAAAACAAACAATGAAACTGCGCGGTAAAAAGCGGATTCACTCATTATTACTTAATCATAAAGTTAATGTAGTTCTTCACGGTCATGTTCATCAAAATCATGAATATCGGATTAACAATATCCCCTTCCTCAATTCCGGAGCGAGTATTAAGGGCGGCATACATGCCAATATTATTGAGTTTTTACCAACAGGTTTAAAGACAGAAATACATAGTATTGAATCAACCCTAGGAAGAGTAATTCATTCGGCATTTACACCAAAATCTAACGCAGTGACAGCGGAACTTCCCTTAAAGGCTACAGTAAATTTCTGAATATTGTTAAATAAAAAATATTCAGGTTAATTTCTCCCAGCCCTTTTTGTTAAGTCCCTGATAAATAAATGTTCCTGCCAAAATGCCCACAGCAATTAACCCAAGTCCAACAGTAGTATCAGCCAACAGTAGATTTCCAATACCAAAAAGAAATGCATAGATAAGAATTACACCAGCAATCCAGTTTTTAAAATCAAATATACCATCACTGGTGTTCTCTATCTCAGGGGCATTACTGACCACCGGTCCCCAGAATCTTGGATTTGGTCGTACCTTTCGGTAAAATGCTGTCAGATGTTCCATTGGCTCAGGTCGCGTGAAAAATGTTGTCACTACCCAGACCACAGTAGTTATTCCGACAGTAATTAACAAAAGATAAGCAAAATCCACCGGGTTATCTTCTTTATATCCGAACCCGTATTGCAAGATAACCGAGGTAATAAATGCCGACGCCATTGCCGAAATTTCACTCCAGGCATTAATCCTCCACCAAAACCATCGCAAAATATAAACAAGTCCGGTACCGGCGCCTAATGCCATGAGAAATTTCCAGGCTCCTGCAATAGAATCCATGTAATAAGTAACAACCGCAGAAAGTATCATCAATAACATTGTGACGCCCTGAGAAACAATAACATAATGCTTCTCTCCCGCATCTTTTCTGAATCTTTTATAAACATCATTTATCAGATAACTTGCGCCCCAGTTTAATTGAGTTCCAATAGTTGACATATAAGCCGCCGCAAAAGCCGCAAGCATAAGACCGCGGAGGTAAACAGGCAAATCAGTCATAAGTATTCTGATATAGCCCGATTCAGGATCTTCGCTAAATTGTGGATCACCCTGAAAACGTACAACTGCCACTAGTGCTACCAATATCCAGGGCCAGGGCCGGATTGCATAGTGAGCAATATTAAACCACAAGGTTGCTAATAAGGAGTGTTTTTCGTCTTTCGCTGAAAATATTCTTTGCGCAACATACCCTCCGCCGCCGGGTTCGGCACCCGGGTACCAACTTGCCCACCAGTTTACTGCAATAAAAACAAAAAATGTAATCATGGGCATCCAGGCTGAATCAAGATCGGGAGTAAATGATAAAATAGAACCTCCTCCACCCCCTGAAGGCTGAATATGCTGAAGTTTATTGGTTAGTTCACTAAGCCCGCCTTCAGCTTGTACTGCAAATACTGCTAACACAATTACCATTCCCATCTTCAGTACAAACTGAAACAAGTCCGTCCATAATACTCCCCACAACCCGGAAAGTGTAGAAATTGATGCGGTTATAAACATTATTACCAATGCAATGATAAGAGCTTCTAATTTATCAACTCCAAGGACTGATTGCATAATTTTTACCATCGCAAGATTAACCCAACCCATAATAATAAGGTTGATAGGAAGCCCCAGATATAATGCTCTGAACACCCGAAGAAATGCAGCGGGTGTTCCGGCGTATCGAATCTCTGCGAATTCCACATCCGTAAGAACTTCGGCTCTTCTCCAAAGTTTTGCATAAAAGAATACCGTTAACATTCCGCTGAAAACCATGCTCCACCATATCCAGTTACCGGCAATACCATTTTTCGCTACCAGACCCGTCACAACGAGCGGTGTATCAGCCGCAAATGTAGTTGCCACCATCGAGGTACCTGCAAGCCACCATGTTACATTTCGCCCGGAGATAAAAAAGTCGTCCACACTTTTTGTGGCTTTTTTTCTCAGATACAATGCTATAAGTAAATTTACACCGAAGTATGATGCAATTACTATGAGGTCAGTAAGTGTGAGTTGCATTAAGTTGTTCCTGAATTTGAGTTTCTAAATAAAATAGTACTTGTATATCCCGCTAAAACGGTTGCAATACAACCGAAAAGGGTATGCCATGTAAAATTAATTTTTGTAAAGAATATTATATAAACCATAACAATAACCCCTGTTATCAGGCCAATAAAAGCATCTCGCTCTGAACTTTTCCTGATCAGCAAACCCATAAAAAATACACCCAGCAAAGCGCCTGATGTAAAAGATGCTATTTTAAGCCCAAGCTCCACCACGGGATTTTTTGTATCGGTAAAGAGCATTGCTCCTCCAATAAGAACTACACCCCATATAAGAGTGAAAAGTCGCGACCAATAAATCTCTCCTTTTTCATTAATCGGCTTTTTATAGAGTGGCTTAAACAAATCCAGATACGAAGAAGAGGCAAGAGAACTTATCGAAGATGAGAGTGTACCCATCGCAGAGGCTAATACTCCTGCAATTACAAGTCCCGAAAGTCCGTGAGGAAGATGTTCAACAATAAATCTCGGGAAAATTTCATCGGAGGAATTAAATCCAAGTTCCTGAAGTGGCTTACCGCCGTAAAATGCAAATAAGCAAAGTCCGATAAACAGAAAAAAAGCAAATTGTAAAACAATAAAAGCGGCATCAAGCATTAGCGCCTTCTGACTTTCCAGTTTTGTCTTACATCCCAGTAATCGTTGTACCAGTAGCTGATCGGTTCCATGAGAAGCCATAGTAAGGAAAGTGCCTCCTAAAAAACCACCAAGAAGAGTATATGGTGAAGAGAAAAAAGAATATAACCCATCACCAAAATTAAAATTAAAAATTTCAAATTTATTTACTGTTGCAGTACTTATTCTGATTACATCCGATAAACCACCCGGTAACCCGTTGATGATGATAAGTCCTGCGGCAGCAGCGCCGGTAAGATAAATAAACAACTGAACAACATCCATTGCAACAACTGCCTTCAAACCGCCCACATAGGTATAGAGTAAGGTAAAGGAGCCGATAACAAGAATACACTGAGCATAATCCCATCCGGTAATAATATGAACCGGAATTGCAGTTGCAAACAACCTCACTCCCGATGCCAGAACACGGGTAATAATAAAAACCGAAGAGGTAAATTTCCTTAAAGAGGAGCCAAATCTTTTTCCAAGAAAATCATAGGCGGTTTCAAGTTCGCCTTTATAATATGCAGGAATGAAAATAACACTTACCAAAAACCTGCCAATAAAATACCCCATCGCAAGTTGCAGGAAATGCATGTTTGATGTGTATGCCAGCCCGGGAATACTAATAAATGTAAGAGTGCTTGTCTCACTGGCTACAATAGAAAACCCCACCGACCACCAGGACATTTCCTTTCCTCCGAGAAAATAATCTTTTGCATTCTTTTGACGCCGGCCGATATAAATTCCTGCAATTGTAACTGTTATCAGATACAGTCCAATAATTGAATAATCCAGAATACTGCCCAATTTATTTACTCCTCTAGAAAATTACAGTAATCGTTGTTGTTTTGGCAAAAAAACTCAACAAAGTTTTAGTATTACAAAAGTAAGCAAAGTATTTTCATCAGGGATAATTCTATGACCCATTTGGGTCATTTTTTGTAAAAAATTTACAATTTTTTGTAAAAATCATGAACTTTACTTGTAAATATTGTATTTTTCACTTAACTATTATTTTATCAAATAAACTGTTTGTAGTTCCGTGAAGGCATATTTGCTCCTTATGTTTATTGGATTAACAGCATTTGCTGACCCCCAAACTAAGGTAAATGATATTACCTTAGATACATCGTGGGCGAGAATCAATGCCTTACCCGATACCGTAAAAATAAAAACATTAGCAAAACTCTGCTGGCAGTTTCGCAGTTCCGACCCAATGCGTGCTTTAACCTATGGCGAAGAAGCCCTCCGTGTTATTGAAACCGGCGACTATATCAGGTTCAAACCTGAAATTCTTAGTTATCTTGGTGTAATTTATCGAAACATCGGTAACCTTGACAAGGCGCTCAATTTTTATTACCAGACTCTTGAAGTATCAAAGCTTATAAATGATTCTGTTCAGCTCGGGTATTCTTATAATAATTTGGGGGACTATTACTTTAAACGCGCTTCTTACTCCCTTGCTCTTGAGAATATATATAAAAGTTTAAAGATTTTTCGCGCTCTCAACGACTCCAGCGGACTTGCTTACTGTTATAATAACATTGGCGAAATTAATATCAAGGAGGGGAATTACTCTGAGGCGTTACAGAATTTGCAATTATCTGCCGCTATCAGAAAGAGGCTTAAGGACGACCGCGGGTTTAGTAAATCATTTTCGAACATTGCTCTTGTGCATGGCTTATTGGGTGACTATAAAAAAGCCCTGTATTATTATGATTCGATGCTGGTCCTTAATGAAAAAATAAAATATATTAAAGGTACTGCAACTGTTCTTACCGGAATCGGTGATGTATATTATGCAATGGGAGATTACCGTAAATCTTTGGAATACCTTCTTCAATCGCAACAGGTAAATGAGAAAATTGAAAACACCTATGGTTACATAGTTAACCTCAACAAGATAGGTTTAATTTTTCTTACATTAGGGAGATTAACTGAAGCTCGTGAAAAATTCGAAGAAGCAAGAGAAATTTCTCTGAAAACCGGACATCTCGATCAGGAAATGGAGAGTTTCAGGAATCTTTACAAACTTCATTATCAATCTGGTGATTATAAAACATCAATCAAATATCTCGAATCATATTACAGTCTGCATGATAGTATTTTTAGTAAGGAAAGCCTGACGAAAATTGCTGATCTTAATACCGACTACAAAGTAGCAAAAAAAGAATTCGAGAATTTACTTCTGAAAAAAGAAAACGAAATCGAAAAAACAAGGCGTAATTATCTCATAATTTTATCGTTGGTTATTTTAGCCATCGGAGTTTTACTCTATTTTCGTTTTAATCAAAAGAAAAAGCAGGCAGAACTTCTGGAACAGCTTAATGCCTCAAAGGATAAGTTTTTTTCAATTATCTCTCATGACCTGAGAAGTCCATTTACTGTTTTGAGTGGTTATACAAAAATTCTCGAAGAAGAGCACGAAACAATGCCGGTTGAAGAACGCAAAGAAATGATAACAGCGCTTCATCAGATAACCCAAAATATACTCGAACTCCTTAATGGTCTCCTGGAATGGTCAAGAAGTCAAACAGGGAGAATACCTTTCAATCCGAAAAACTGTAATGCAAATGAGATAATTTCAGAAACACAACGATTGGTTAAGGAAAGCCTTAGCATCAAAGAGATAACCCTTAATGTTGATGTCCCAAATGATGTTGAAATATATGCTGATTCTGACATGGTAAAGACAATCTTCCGGAACTTGCTCTCAAACGCAATAAAGTTCACTCCGAATGGAGGACATATTTGGGTCTCTTCTGAGAAAAAAGGTAATGAAGTACAGTTTTCTGTAAAAGACAGTGGTGTGGGTATGTCTGACGAAATAATGGGAAAATTATTTAAGATTGAATTTCATCATACTTCCTATGGTACAAATAATGAAAAAGGCACCGGAGTAGGCCTTATTCTCTGCTATGAATTTGTTAAGAAACATAACGGTAAAATCTGGGCCGAGAGCACACCCGGAAACGGTAGTACTTTTTATTTCACACTTCCTTCTGCTAAATAAGATTTTACCGTTTTATTACTCCGTTTATTCGGGAATTCTTAATAAAGCTTAGTTCGGGAGATTTTCAACAAATAAGTTCACATCAGACTTTATTATTCGGGAAAAAATCAAAGTAAAGTTTTATTAGATATCCCACATAAAAATAAAGCCCTGCACTGCAGGGCTTTATTTATGAAGAGAATATCTTAATAACGATAGTACCATTTCAGTCCGCTTTGTGGACCTGAAATAAATGTAAATGTTATCGAATTTCCTGATCTTGCTGTAACTTTCATGAAGATTTCATTCCAGCCCGCGGCAATTTTTTTATTCTCAACCACCTGAGTAACATAAGTCTCCCTGGTGCCGTCATCATCCCAATCTTCAAAGCAGGTCATACTACCATTAACTGTAGCAGATGCTGTAAAATAAATTGGTGAAAAAAATATATCATTTAATTGAGGGGTTTGAACGGTATCAGCCATCATATTACGACTCATAAGAGCTACATAGCCTACCATGTTCGTACCTTCAAATATATAAAAATTAGCATCGCCAACTACTTTTACACCGGGTACATTTGCAGTTATTACTCCTGTACATCCTTCTCCGGTCGAACCTATACTGTCGAGCTGATCTGCAGAAGGGGTAGAAAAAGTTAAGGAAAAGCTTCCATCACTTGCGATGGCAGAGGATGCAAATTCCTGATAATTAGGTCCTCTGAAACGGACAAATTTTATTGTCTTGCCTGTTCCCAAAGTCCAATTTTCAAGTTTGCCTGAAAGTGTGCTAAAAGTTGGCGGGGGATTCTGGTCGCCTGTTCCGGTGGTTGTAGTTTCTTCTTCACAACCAATAATGAACAGGGAAAGGAGCAACAAACGCAAAAGATGTTTGTTCATGCGCATCCTGTTTTAAGTTAAGAAAAATGCTTTTTAATATATCGATTAAATTGTTAACAATATGTATTGGACCGCATTAACAATGAAATTAATTAGAAATCTTGATATTTGATTGTGATAAATTCATTAAAGAAGTAAATAGGAAAGAAAAAACCCTCAGAATACTGACTTTCTGAGGGTTTGAAAGAGCTGGGGAGGAGATTTGAACTCCCGACCTATTGATTACAAGTCAATTGCTCTACCAACTGAGCTACCCCAGCAAAACAAAAAATAGTTTAGAAATATAGTAAATACAGTTTTTTTTTACAATACCCCATCAACCATTTCCTGCCATGCTTTTACTGCTTCAGGAAATGGTTCGATTGCCCGTGGCAGACTGCCATGCATTAAACTAATTAATACACCATAATTGATTATTGGTACTCCAACACTGCCCGCTAATTTCAGTCGGGATAATAATGCCTTACGGGTTAGTGTGCATCCGCCACAATGTACAATTAGCTTATATGCGCTCACATCATCGGGAAAATCTGCGCCCCTGCAAAACCCAAACTCAAGATTTTTTTTCGTGTAGAGCCTCAGCCACCTTGGAATTTTAATACTGCCAATATCATCTTCTTTTGCATGATGTGTGCATGCTTCTGCTATAAGTACTTTATCCCCGTTTTCAAGTTTATTAATTACATTTACAGCATTGAGAAAAATCCTTAAATCTCCTTTATAGCGAGCCATCAGTATGGAAAAAGTGGTAATTGGTATCTCCGGAGGAACATCCGCCGTGACACGCATTACTGCCTGGCTATCGGTAACGACCAACGCCGGTGGTCTGCTAAGACTTGCCAGAGCATTTCTCAGTTCTTTATCCTTCACTACCATAACAATACAATCACTATCCAATGATTCCCGTATCGTCTGAACCTGCGGCATGATAAGTCTTCCTTTCGGAGCACCGAGATCTATTGGCACCACAAGAATAATAATATCACCCTGTCTCACTAAATCGCTGACTAATGGTGCAGGAGCCTCTGTTGGAAGAAGTGAAGCTATAGTATTTTTCAGGTTTACGATAGAATCATTTGAATAAATGCTCGTAGCTATTGTGTGAAACTGAGCATTATTAAATTCAGGAGGTAAATTTTGAACGAGATCACTTTTATTGAATACCACAAGGAAAGGTATATGTAACTCCTGAAGAAGCCCGATATACTCGTTATCAATTGCATGGATTCCTTCAGAACTATCAACAATAATTACACAAAAATCGGCACCGGAAATTGCTTTTTTTGTTTTATCTATTCTTTTACTGCCTAACACACTGTCATCATCATAGCCGGCTGTATCAACAATTATCACCGGTCCCGCCGGCTGTAATTCCATTGCTTTTTTTACCGGATCTGTCGTAGTGCCGGGTATTTCACTTACAATGCTTAATTGCTGACCTGCAACTGCATTGATGAGGGATGATTTACCGCTATTTCGTTTTCCGATGAATACGATATGGGGCCGCTCAGCTTGTGGTGTACCGCTCAATATCAACTCCTGTTTCACGGGCAATGGTTTCTAACACCTTCTTCTCCGGAATATTAAGCTCTTTTTGAAGATGCTTACTGAAATTACCTTTTGAATGAGAGTAATTCTTTACAATTGCCGATATCCTGTCATATCCAAATTCCGGAATAAATGCGGTGGCAATAGCAGTAGAATTTAATAAGTTCATCAGGCATCGTTGTTCATTGGCCTGAATTCCCCTTATACAATTTTTAGACAAATTATTTACCATATTTCGAAGCATTACTGCAGTCTTCAGGAACAGATGAGCAATCATCGGCATATATTGTTGCAGTTCCAGATTTCCCGCAGATACCAGATTCGCAATCATAACATCATGGCCCTTTACCAACTCGGCTGTCTGGAAAGCATGCTCAAGTATTACAGGAT
>CAYTLQ010000078.1:0-9200 GCA_964438715.1 uncultured Ignavibacteriaceae bacterium | reverse complement strand
GTATATGACTGCTATTCGTTAAAGAACGAATCGAAGAATACAAAACAAGAATTCGGTTATTCGAATGATGATAAGGTTCTGTTGTTTTTTGGTTATATACGCCGATATAAAGGTTTGGATGTGCTTATTGATGCTATGAAGATCCTTGTTGAAGGAGATAATAATTATAAACTTCTCATTGTTGGCGAGTCTTACGAAGATATCAACATTTACCGCACACAGATACAAAATTTGAGTTTAGATTCCAACATTACACTCATAAATAGTTTTGTACCTAATGAGGAGGTTGAAAAATATTATTCAGCCTGTGATCTGGTCGTATTGCCTTACAGAGAAGCAACACAAAGTGGAATATTGAATATTGCATACGGTTTTAACAAACCGGTTGTTGTTACCGATGTAGGCGGACTTAAGGAATTTGTAGAAGATGGGAAAACGGGTTATATGGTAAAAGCGGAAGATAAATTCTCTCTTGCGGAAGGTATCCGGAGATATTTTCGTGAACGAGACCGTATTCCTTTTAGTGAAAATATTTCCGCAAAAATAAGTCGTAATAAATTTCATGAAATTCCCGGCATGTTAAAAGATTTGTTGAAAAATCAGTAAAACTTCAGCGATTCTTAAGTTTAAGCACAACCTGCTTTTTACCCCGTTCAATCATAAAATCCTGAATAGATGCAGAAGTTTTGAAGATATCGATAACCTGATGACGCTTTTTATCATCTCCGGTATCACTCTCTGAACCTGAATTTAACTCCTTCTTTGCATTTTTTATAAATGAAGAAAAAGTTTTTTTCTCCGGCTTTTGAACAGTGTGCTCTTCGTTTTCTGACGGGGTTACCGGAGGTGTTTTCTGAACAGGTTTCTGCGGGGTTTCATTTTTGACAGGGTTAAATGGTTTGTTTCTTTCCTCCTGAGGTTTTCGATTCAGAATGTTTTGCTCATCAGAGCGAGACTTCAAATCGGATGGGGACTCCCCGGTACTTCTCACAGGTATGGGGCTATGCCTCGGAATATTGAGAATATCGATATGGTTAACAATAAAACTATTGTCAGAGTATCTCCTTTCAGTAGCATCTGTCATTCGTTTTTGAGGTGAAACAGGTCTTTGTTGTTTTTCCAATGTCTGAATAGGTTTTGCTTTCAGTCGTTTAAGTTGAGAAAGTTGTGGGGCGTGATCTTCCTCTATCATTTCGTTTGCAGTTTGTTCAGAAGTGATAGAGACAAATTTTCTTGGGGATATTGCCCTGTTCTGTTCATTCGGAAGTACTTTGTCTTCTTCATCAAAATAAATTTCATCGAAAGCAAAGATAATTTCTGCAAAAACACGGTCGTTCTGCCAACGGACTTCTGTAGCCTCCAAATCGAACGCATATACCTCATGAAAACTACCCTCGCCAAATCGGCGTACTAATGAAATCAAACCGACTTGCTGAATCCTGAAACGAAGATTGGGGTATGCATCAACATTGCTATAATCTTCAAGCTCTTTTACTGCAAAAGCGGGGTCGAAAAAAAGGACTTCTTTTTGGTCATCAACATTAATCATCAAACCATACTTGATATACTGAGGATCAAAATCGGGAATATTGGTGAGAAGTCGGTAAAGTATAAGGTTCTTGGGTCTTCCGTCATTAATAAAATGGCAGACATCATTAAAATGAATGGATTTAGGATACTTCACCCGTGCATCTTTATTGATAAGTTTAAAGTTATTCTCCATACTAAAGCGGTTGAGAGAATAAATAAAAATATCGTTTTTCTTTACATCAAGGGTTTCGAGTATCATATCAGCGGAAATCCTTTCCGGAGAATAAGGGCTGTTACTTTTAAGGCGCTTTCATAGAATCTTTTTTATCAATTTTGCGCATTAGCTGTATTCGATTGTTAATTTGACAGAGTGTCTCTAAGTGATATTTTAATAATTGCAATAATAGAAAATAATATACAGAATTGACATAAATTTTTTAATGGTAAACGAGTTCCTAACTCGAAAAAAAAGAAAAAATCTAAAAAGCGTGCACGATGTGTAGTTTGCAAAAGAAACCCTATATCCGTAAATTTAATTGAACAATTCAGGAGTATTCAATGAAAATTAAAGTCACCGAACGCTACGAGGCTGTTGTTATCGAGATTTCCGGTAATGTTATGGGCGGACCCGAAGCGGCAGAATTCAGTGAAAAAATAAAATCGCTAATTGCGGAGGGTAAGAAAAAAATTGTTGTTGATCTGGCAGATGTAAAATTTATGAACAGCTCCGGATTGGGAATGATGATTAGCGGCCTTACTTCTGTAAAAAATGGCGGTGGTGCAATGAAGCTGGCATGTGTAACTGAAAAAATTCACAGCCTTCTCATGATTACAAAACTTATTTCGATTTTTGAAACTTATGACTCTGTTGATGAAGCTGTAAAAAGTTTTGCTTAAGGTTAGCGTTTATTAAAAGTTTTTTAACTCCGGCAAACAGCCGGAGTTTTATTTTGCCAAATTTTTAGATAGTAATGTATGAGTGTTACAATTGTAGTAGGCAGTCAGTGGGGCGATGAAGGAAAAGGGAAAATAGTTGATCTTCTTAGCGAGAAATATCAGGTAGTTG
This sequence comes from uncultured Ignavibacteriaceae bacterium, assembly GCA_964438715.1. GTDB lineage: Bacteria > Bacteroidota > Ignavibacteria > Ignavibacteriales > Ignavibacteriaceae > CAYTLQ01. The sequence goes on along the minus strand of CAYTLQ010000078.1, from coordinate 6,604 downwards.
CGCGGTATCAGGGTGGCGCAAATGCAGGCCACACTGTTGAGATTGGTGATAAAAAATATGTTTTACATCTTATTCCCTCCGGAATTTTAAGGGAAGATGTAATCTGTGTTATTGGAAATGGTGTTGTGGTAGATCCTGTTGCACTGCTTGAGGAAATTGAAGTATTAGGGAAAAACGGCATTTCTGTGAAAAACCGTTTATTTATAAGTCATAATGCTCACCTTATAATGCCGTATCATAAGGTCATTGATTCTTTAAATGAGAGTGGAAAAAACAAAATTGGTACAACCGGTCGTGGCATCGGACCGTGTTATTATGACAAATATGCCCGTCAGGGGATAAGAATTATAGATTTATTAGATCATAAAGTTCTTGAAGAAAAAATCCGGATGAACCTCCGTGAAAAAAATTCACTTCTCGAGCATCAGTTCAATCATGCTGCAATGGATGTTGAGGCTATTGTAAAACAATATCTCGAGTTTGACAAACAAATGGATGAATTTATTACTGATACAGCAGCACTGTTGAACACTGCTATTGAAGAAGGAAAATCAGTTTTACTCGAAGGTGCGCAGGGAGCACTGCTTGATGTTGACCATGGTACCTATCCTTATGTAACATCATCAAACCCCACAAGTGGAGGCGCTTGTACAGGAACAGGCATTCCTCCCAACAAAATTGATTCAGTCATTGGTATAGTAAAAGCATATACCACTAGGGTAGGAGAGGGTCCTTTCCCAACGGAATTAGTCGGTGAACATGGAGAAAACCTTCGGAAATTAGGAAATGAATATGGTGCAACCACCGGAAGACCCCGAAGGTGTGGTTGGTTTGACGCGCCTCTTGTGAAATATTCAGCAATGGTCAATGGTATAGATTCTGTCGCAATAACTAAATTGGATGTACTCGATACATTTGATGAAATAAAAGTTTGCGTCTCTTACGAAATTGATGGCAAAAAAATTAATTCCTATCCAACTGATTTTCGTAAACTTGCCAGAGTAACGCCTATTTATGAAACTCTTCCCGGTTGGAAATGCAGTACAACATCTTGTTCCTCAATTGATGAGTTACCTTCTATAACGAGGGAGTATCTTGATTTTATTTCACGCGCCGCAAATATCAAAATTGATATAATTTCTGTTGGACCAAAGAGGAACCAGACTTTTTTTGTTTGAATTGTAAATGTGTTTTTAATTAGGGAGCAACTTTTACTCAGCTTTATAACTTTTATTCCGGAGCCCTTTTCATCGGTTACGACTTTACGATAGTGTGGTAAATGTAAAGAGCGATCGGATTGCATTTTGCTCAAAAAAAAATAATACCCTCAAATACATTCTCTTCGTAAGCTCATATTATCAAATGTACTCACACGATGATTCTTCATACCTTTTGTGTATATCCAGAATTCAACTTTCTCTAAAAAGTGTATTTAAACAATAAAGGCTGTCCCTTCTGAGACAGCCTTTTAAATGTAAAAATGGTTTACTTATCGGAGATAAGTCATTTTCCTGAACTGGGTGAATTCTCCGGAAGAAGTTTTTGCTTTCAACTCATAAAAATAAACACCGCTGGGAATACCATTGCCGCTTACATTCCATTCTACTTTGTGAGTGCCTTCGGTTTTAAAACCTTTCATAAGCACAGCAACTGTCTCACCAAGAAGATTGTACACACGGAGCTGAACATCAGCAGGTTCCGGTAGATTAAATGCAATTATTGTAGAAGGATTAAACGGATTCGGGTAATTTTGGAACAACTCAATCTTACCGGGTCTAATGCTATTTGTATATTCTGAAACGGAAGTCGGAGCATCAGTAAGATAAGCAATTCCACCAATACCGTTAATACCTGTCGAGCCAACAATTGTCCCGACTCCGGTTGAAGTATTAATGGTAAACAAATCATTAGGAGTACTGCTGGAGCCCTTTACGCCATAAAGCGTACCGTTTTCATCAAAGAAAATGCAATTTGTGGCTATGGCAAATCCGGTAGCTCCCACATTTACAGTATCGCCATTTGTAAGAGGTATTTTAATCACTTTGTCTTTACCTGTTCCCAACGGCTTATAAACTGTGCCCCAGAGCTCATTAGTTACAGGATGAAAAGCAATGGCGGTAAGGTTTGTTTTAACAGAATCAATCTGCTGTAATGTTCCCTGCGGGAGTGTAACTTTGTAAATATTACCGGCACGGGCGGCAAGGTAAAGTGTTCCGCTAGTATCGAATGCAAGCGAGGTGAAACCGGTTTTTTCAATAGTGGCGAGTTTATATGCATCACCCAGAGTAGCATTAAAGCGAAGAATATCCGTTTTAGAAGCACTGCTGTTACGAATGCCATAAATAACTTTTGTTTTTGGATTAACAGTCATGCTTATCAGATCGATATAGTTAGAACTTCCAAGAACTGTACCTGTACCGGTGGACTTATCAATTTTTACAACCTGACCGTTTAAGGTTGATGCAAAAATCTGTCTGCCCGGAGCGGGGTTAATTTCATAACCACGGAATTTCAGAGGAACAATAATCGGGGTAGGATTATTCGAATAAAATCTCAAGGTATCTTCAAAAATTCCCGTAACAGTGGGTTGGTGTTGTAAATCGATAACAAGAGTATCATAAGTATTTACCGAATAGGGGAATGTTAAGGTATTCAATATTTTCATATCGGCAGAGGAAACTTTGATGCTGTCGATAATGAGAGGGAGTTTCCCAAAGTTGGTTACCTTGGCATTCATAACGGGACCATTAAAGCCAACCTCAACCGGTTCAAAATCAAGACGAGATACAAGGTTATAAGCTTGTAACCCTTCAAAAGGAATAAGACGAATTTCTGCGTTATAAGTACCCCATGTATTCGTCCCTGCCGCATATTCCGTGAACAGCCATAAATTTTCCTCAGTAACCGGGTCAAGCCACATACCATTATAATCGCCCCAGCGGTTACGGTCACCACCAAAGGTTTTAACATAATTTCCCTTGCCCGCTTGTATTACCTTACTTCCGGAAAATCCCGGTGGATCATCGGAGAGGCGGGTAGTAAAATATGCGCCTGCATATTCGTTATCGCCTGAACGGGAGTAAGTGATACCTACATTACCGTATTTATCCACAGCTAATGCAGGGTAAAAATGGAAATATCCGGAAGCGCCGAATGTATAGTCTTCAACAGCATTCATCGAACCAAGATCTATGCGAAGATAATGCAGACTTGAATAACTGGTAGCTACCGGATTGCGTACTCCATGAACAGTCCATAATTGATTTTCGCGCACAACAGGTTCATTTCTTATTGAGCTACCGCCGCCTTCAAGGAGTGGGCTGCCACCACCAAGTTGTCCTGCATTTGGAGCGCTTGAGTATGGGGTTACGAAAACATTTACTCCGGTTAATGATGGATTTGTTACCGGATTAGAAATTTTATATACAGTTACAAAATTTGCACCGCCGCTTGGAGCGTGAATCATAGCATAATCAGTATTTCTGTCGTACATTCTTGCAGGTCGAATGGAGAATACCCTGGAACCGGTTTGATGAGGATAGCGAATATCCCAGATATCCCACCATGTTACAGCACCGGCAGTGTTTGCATACATTTGAGCGGTTGGAATAATCCGAACCTTCGTGTACTGGAAACTACCGCCAAAGGAGAACTGATTTGAGGTTACATAAAGTGCATTTTCATCGTAGCCTACACCCTGATAGTCGCTCCACGCGCCGGTGGGGCTGGTTCCGTTTAGGTCACCGCGAAGCGCCCAGTTATACCATGTTCCGGTGGGAATAGAATCATCGGAAACAGAAATAAGAAGGTGTGAACGCTGAGGATTGTCGCTCTGATCAAGCCAGACCATTATCCAACGCTTATTGAAATGGTCATAAATCACTTTTGGGTCAAATGCATTAACATTAGACACGACCGATGAATACCAACTATTAGCAGTAATAGTCTTCAGAAGGCTCCCGTTCTTCTCCCAAATTGCAAAACTTGTATTCACCGTTGCAAGAATATGATTGGGACCAACAGCAACATACGGATCAGGAGGGATAGAGTTTGTTTCCGGAATACCGGCAAAACTACGAAGTATTACAGGGGCACTGGTGTCGGTACTGTTGTTTGTAATTGATGGATCTTCAAAATAATTATCGGCAGGATTTTTCAAACTCTGACCGCCATTTATGTACATCGGTGGTTCCTGATAATCAATTTTATTGAATACCCGTGGAGTACCTGGTGTTACTACCGAAGATGGTAAAAAATTATTTGTGTTTACAATTGCTCCGCTCGCAACAGATCCCTGAGCAGGTCCGGAGAAAATCTGCCCAAATGAAACTACACTGCATAGAAAAAAGATTAAAGAAAGTAGTGTCTTTACCGACATCTTAGAGTCCTCTTAAGTTACTAATTGAAAGAAAGAAAATATCTAATTTACCAGAAAAATGAAAGTATCTTTTTTCCCCTTATTGTGTTGCTCACACGAGTAGTTTTGGAAGGCTAATAAAACTCCTGAAAAGGAATAAGTTTATGCTATTTGGACTATTTGTTAATTGTATATCTATAAGGTATATTTCATAAAATAATGCCAATACAATAGTTCCGGAGAATGATGAAGTTGAACGGTTTCGTTTTGATTAACCCTCATTTATTACTAAAATTTCTGCTTTGCATAATCTTTCTTTTAATTCATACGAACAGCGCTCAACAGATTACTTTTGCCGGCTATATAACAGATAGTAAAACCGGCGCTCCTGTTGATTCTGCGAAGATTTCGATAATAAATAAAAATAATCCTTCGCAAAAATTTTTAACATACAGTATCTCAACAGGAATGTGGTCATTTAGTTTTGACCCAACAGGAGTTGAGACTGATGCATTAAGACCAGAGGCATTTGAGGTAGCTCAAAATTTTCCTAATCCGTTTAACCCATCCACAAGAATTTCATTCAGGATATTTTCTTCCGGACTTGTAACTGTGCGAGTGTTTAACAGCATTGGTGAACTTCTTGATGAAAAACAGGCTTTTCTTGAGGCAGGTTTTCATGGTATTGACTGGAACAGTAAAGGCTCAGCGGGAGTTCTCATTTATACTGTCGAGTTTAAGGGTGCAAAAATCTCAAAAAAAATGATTCAGCTCGATGGAGCTGGTAATGGTGGCTTGGGTAATTTTATCGCTTTTCAGGGAATTGTTGAATCTTTGCAAAACAATCCGGTAACAAATGAATACTATGTTATTGCCGAAAAATTAATTTACATGCCTGATACAGTTACAATAACAGCAATCAATAATTTGAACATTGACTTCTCTCTCATTACTGTTCATGATGATGCCTTTGTATTCGATCTTCACAATGATGTGCTTGAAAAAGTTGTTACGGGGTATGATTTGGGAGTCGCTCATACATATAACCATTCGGATCTTCCTCGGTTTAAAGCCGGTGGTGTTGATGCCCAGATGTTTGCTTTGTGGGTAAGCCCGGGTGATACAATAGGACATACTTACTACAGCTACACGAACGAGATGATAGATTCATTTCAAAATCAGGTAAACCGCTACGGCAATATGATTGGGCAGGCAAGAAATTATTATGAAGTTATGAGCCTTGCGGGAGATGGAAAACTTGCCGGTGTACTTTGTGTTGAGGGTGGGCATGCAATAGAAAATGATCTTCAGAAGTTAAGGAATCTTTATAACAGGGGAATGCGTTACCTCACTATAACATGGAATAATAGCACTACCTGGGCAGTTTCCGCACAAGATTCAAGGACAAACACCGTCGGATTATCTGATTTTGGAAGACAGGTAATTCAATTACTCGATTCAATGGGAGTGCTTATCGATGTTGCCCATACAGGTATAAAAACTATTTGGGATATTCTGGCAATTACAAAAAATCCCATAATTGATACTCACTGCGGTGTGAGGAAATTGCGGAACCATTACCGAAATCTTAATGATGCACAAATTGATAGTATAGCGGCACACGGCGGAGTTATAGGTGTTGTTTTCTATCCTGCTTTTCTTACAGCAACAAACACAGCCTCTATTGATACAGTGATAAAACATATAGACTATATTAAAAACAGAGTCGGAATTGATTATGTTGCGATAGGATCGGATTATGATGGTATAGAAACAGTACCAATAGGATTAGAAAATGTATCAAAGCTACCAAAACTCACCGAAGCTCTCCTGAAAAGAGGTTATACAATAACTGAAGTGAAGAAACTTCTTGGTGAAAACTTTCTGAGAGTCTTTAAAAAGGTCTGTGGTTAATTTTGGATAATTCTGCCAGCCCGAAAAGAACGCTTAATTTTCTTCAGGCATCTTCCGTGATAATCGGAGCAGTGATTGGTTCAGGAGTGTTTCTCAATCTTCCGATAGTTGCGAAATATGCGGGCTCACCGCTGAATGCAGTTTTCATCTGGTTTATCGGCGGGTTATTCTGGATCCCTCAGATACTTATTCTTGCGGAAATGGGAACTGCATATCCCGACCAGGGAGGACCTTATGCATATCTTAATAAAGCCGGATCTCCTTTTCTCGCTTTTATGTACACATGGACTGCATTTCTTACCAGTGATACGCCCACAATTACTATTATTGCAC
>CAYTLQ010000077.1:0-10459 GCA_964438715.1 uncultured Ignavibacteriaceae bacterium | reverse complement strand
GAATCAGACGATCCAAAAACATTTTCATATCACTTCGTACATCGGGATCTGCATTCTCATTAATTGTTAATCCGGCGCTGGTATGCTTAAGAAAAAGATGAAAAATACCAACTGAAAAATTTTTCATTTCAGGTATCTGTTGTAAAACAGAGTGGGTAATGAGATGGTAACCCGGAGGCAACTCAGGCAAAAAAATTTCCTTCTGAATCAGCATAATTTTATTAATTCAGATTATTAAGAATTTCCTGAAGTTTTGTGTACTTATCTTCCCAGTCTCTGGCTTTTTGCCGTTCTCTATCAACAACATCAACAGGCGCGTTCGCAACAAAATTTTCGTTGGCGAGTTTTTTCCTTACACTTTCTAATGAGCCAAGCAGTCGCTGAATTTCCTTAGTAAGTCTGTTTTTTTCGACCTCAAGGTCTATCAGACCTTCAAGAGGAACATAAATCTCAATCGAACGAACAACAGCTGACGCTGATTTTGCCGGTTTAATCAGGTTTTTGTCAATAGTTACCGACTCTACTTTAGCGAGTTTTTTAAGATAATCTACATATCCGGTGTTAAGGTCTTCAGATTTTAAATAAACATTAACGGTTTTCGAAGGTGGGATATTCATTTCACCTCGAATATTTCGGATAGCTGTAATTATATCCTGAAGCAGTTCCATTTCTTTTTCTACATCTTCTCTGATTGCAGTTTCAGTGAGTACGGGGTAATCGGATTTCGATATAGAGTCGCTTATCGGGCGATCTGCAATAAGATGCCAGAGTTCTTCGGTAATAAAGGGCATATAAGGATGCACCATTTTCAACATTTTTTCGAAAATATTTACTGCCCGGGTGAGAGTAGCAGTTTTAAGTGACAGATTTTCCGAATATAACCTGTTCTTAATTAATTCGAGATACCAGTCACAGAAGTCGTTCCAAACAAAAGAATAAAGAGCTTTAATGGCAGAATTAATCTCAAAATGAGCAAGCATTTCATCACATTGTTTAATTGTTGAGTTGAGACGCGACTCAATCCAATCATCAACAACATCTCTGTGAGCATCAGCAAGTGACAGGTCAGGTGTAATGTCTTTCATATTCATAATGAGGAAGCGCCCGGCGTTCCAAATCTTATTTGCGAAATTTCTTCCAATCTCGCACTTTTCCTCACTGAAAAGAACATCCTGCCCGAGAGGAGCCAGATAGATAACAGTAAAGCGTAAGGCATCTGCACCATAGTTATCAATTACATCGAGCGGGTCGGGAGAATTACCGAGTGATTTACTCATCTTTCTTCCCTGAATGTCGCGAATAATACTGGTGAAATAGACATTCCTGAACGGAATATCACCCTTGAAATGCAATCCTGCCATTATCATGCGCGCAACCCAAAAGAAGATAATATCGGGTCCGGTTACAAGTGTATCGGTGGGATAGTAATATTTCAGTTCCTTTTCAGTTTTGAATACTTCGTGAGCCCAGAGCCAACTGGAAGCCCATGTATCAAGAACATCTTCATCTTGCCGCAATTCTTTTGAACCACAATACGGGCAGGCTTCAGGAGCGACAGACCTGACAATTGGTTTTTTGCACTCTTCATTTAACTCATTATTGCAATACCAGACAGGAATACGGTGTCCCCACCACAGTTGTCGGGATATACACCAGTCTTTTATATTAGACATCCAGTGCTCATAAGTCTTTACCCAATGCGAGGGGTAAAACTTAATCTTTCCGTTAAGAACCGCATCAAGTGCAGGTTTGGAAAGTTCTTCCATTTTCATGAACCATTGCTCTGAGAGATACGGCTCAATCGGAACATTTCCACGCTCAGAGTAACCGACATTGTGAGTATAAGGTTCTGTTTTTTCGAGAAGACCGAATTCCTGAAATCTGGCTACGACTTTTTTCCTCGCTTCATATCGGTCGAGACCCTGAAACTCCTGTGGCGCATTATGATTGAGCGTTGCATCTTCATTGAAAATATTAATCATTTCAAGATTATGCCGCACTCCCATTTCGTAATCATTCGGATCGTGTGCCGGAGTTACTTTTACTGCACCGGTTCCAAATGATTGGTCAACATAGCTGTCAGCTATAATTGGTATTTCGCGGTCAACTATGGGGAGGAGTACGGTTTTTCCTATCAGAGATGTATAGCGTTCATCATGTGGATTTACCGCCACGGCAGTATCGCCAAGCATCGTCTCAGGACGGGTTGTTGCGACAACAATGTATTCAGAGGAACCCACTACAGGATAACGAAAATGCCATAGGTATCCATTAACTTGCCGGGGTATTACTTCTTCATTTGATATTGCTGATTTTGATACAGGGCACCAGTTTACAATCCGGAAGCCGCGATAAATTTTACCTTCGGAATGAAGTTGAACGAATGCTTCAATTACTTTTGAATAATAATGTTCGTCCATAGTGAATCGCTCCCGTTCCCAATCGCAACTAACACCCAATTTTCGTAATTGGCGTGTTATTATACCTCCGTACTTTTCCTTCCAGGCATGGCAATGTTCAAGATATTTTTCACGGCCAATAGAGTATTTATCAATTCCCTGCTCCTTCAGCATTTTAATTACTTTGCTTTCTGTTGCAATGGAAGCATGGTCGGTACCCGGTACCCAACATGCATTAAATCCTTTCATTCTCTTATAGCGGATAAAGATATCCTGCAATGTATTATTAAGAATATGCCCCATTGTAAGACTGCCTGTAATATTTGGCGGAGGAATTACAATTGTGTAAGGGGTTTTCGATTCATCTACCTCGGAATGAAAAATACCTTCTGCCTCCCACTGTGAATACCACTTATCTTCACATTCTTTAGGATTATATGCTTTAGCGATTTCAGTCATAAAAAATCAGTTTACCAGTGTGAAAAAAAATTAAAACTAAATATACGGAAAACAGGCAGTAATATGGGCAGTTTTCGGTGTGTGAGGCTGTAGAATTTATTAAAGTGTGGAATAAAACTTTACTATTTACTAAAAAATATCAATGAATTTAATGACAGGATTAATTTAAATTCTATCGTTCTCCAAAAGGGAGGTATTGACAATTTTTTGGAGAAGGAATATTTCCACAACCGTAACTTTATTGATGAAGATATATACTTTTATCGTGTAAGAAAATATTTATAAAAATGTTTATGCGCTGATTTTCTTCAAAATCTTAGGATTAAGCCTTAATTTGTTTCGTTTTTCGATTTTCTAACAACCGCTTCTTGAAAAAATTTTTATAATATTGAACAAATACCTTAGAAAAACAGGCGTAGTAGTTGATTGATAATCAGGAATATTTATTAAGTTTCATTATAAAATTTTAGTGATTATGCACCGAAAAAATACCGGCAATCAAAATCCTAAGAAACCGATGACTGTTAGTAACATTGCGGTTTCCTCCCCTCCGATATCTGGTCGTGTAACTCCACAGAAATTTAACAAAGAAAAACAAAAGAGGCGGTAAAAACGGAGTGCTATTCTTGGAAACAATAGAATATATTTACTAATGTTTAAATATTTATAGAGGAAATTATGTCCGACTACACAAGTAAAATATTAGCCGAAGTCAAGGCAAAGAACCCTAATGAACCGGAATTCCATCAGGCTGTTGAAGAAGTAATGGAATCGCTTGATCTGGTTCTTCAAAAACATCCCGAATACCGTGCTGCAAAAATTCTTGAAAGAATGGTTGAACCGGAAAGAGTTATTATGTTCCGCGTTCCCTGGATGGATGATCAGGGAGAGATTCATGTGAACCGTGGATTTCGCATTGAAATGAACAGCGCCATCGGACCTTATAAAGGTGGTCTGCGCTTCCATCCCTCCGTAAACCTTGGTATATTAAAATTTCTTGCTTTCGAGCAGGTCTTTAAAAACAGCTTAACCACACTCCCAATGGGCGGCGGAAAAGGCGGCTCAGACTTCGACCCAAAAGGAAAGAGTGATAATGAAGTTATGCGTTTCTGCCAGAGTTTTATGACTGAACTCTCACGCCATATTGGTCCTAATACTGATGTACCTGCAGGTGATATTGGAGTGGGCGCTCGCGAAATTGGTTATCTTTTTGGCCAATATAAACGCCTGCGTAATGAATTCACCGGTGTTTTAACCGGGAAAGGGCTTAATTGGGGAGGTTCGCTTATTCGTCCTGAAGCTACCGGTTTTGGGGTAACTTATTTTGCTCAGGAAATGTTAAAAACCAAAGGCCATGATATTGAAGGAAAAACATTTGCCGTATCGGGGTTTGGAAATGTTGCATGGGGCGCTGTAACAAAGATTACTCAATTAGGGGGCAAGGTTGTTACACTTTCAGGGCCTGATGGTTTTATCTACGATAAGGATGGTGTAAAGGGCGAGAAAATAGATTATATGCTTAAATTACGAGCAAGCGCCAACGACCGTGTTAAAGATTATGCTGATGAATTCAAAGTAGAGTATTATCCCGGTAAAAGGCCTTGGGGAGTAAAAGTTGATGTCGCAATGCCTTGTGCGACCCAGAATGAAATATTTGAGGATGATGCGAAAGAATTGGTGAAAAACGGATGCCTTTGTGTTGCTGAAGGCGCAAACATGCCAACAACAATTGAAGCATTTAAAGTTTTTATGAGTGCCGGTATTCTATTCTCACCTGGTAAAGCATCAAATGCCGGTGGTGTTGCTACTTCAGGTTTGGAAATGTCGCAAAATAGTATGCGACTTACCTGGTCGCCGGAAGAGGTTGATAACAGATTGCGTGGAATTATGAAAAATATCCATGACACCTGTTTAGCTACTGCTGAAAGATTCGGTACACCAGGTAATTATGTTAACGGAGCAAATATTGCCGGATTCCTCAAAGTTGCTGATGCAATGCTCGATCAGGGCTTAGTGTGAGATTGTAGTTCAATTCTTTAAAAGCTGCTGCCAAAATAGCAGCAGCTTTTTTATTTCTTAAAGATTAAAAGGGTAATAATAAAATCTGATTTTTTCCTTACTATTTGCCGTGACCGAAGAATGTCTCAGAATGGTTGTTGTTCAAGAAAAAATAAAATAAGAATACATTGCCTGCGGGAGTTTTCTTCTTGTTAAAGAATTAATAAATAATAAATAAAGTAACTTGTCACAAGCCCGATACTAAAAATACACGGTAATAACAGATTTATTTTATTTCATTTATCGTTCGGCTCATAAATATTCCATTCAAAATTTTATATTTCAGAATTACTTATTAATTGTGTTACAGCAGGAGGTTATGTGGTCTCTTCGAAGGAATTAGAAAATCTTTGTATAAATACAATACGATTTCTGGCTGTTGATGGTGTGCAAAAAGCCAATTCAGGTCATCCCGGTATGCCAATGGGATGTGCGCCTATTGCTTACTATCTCTATACAAACGAAATGAAACACACGCCGGCGAACCCACGATGGATCAACAGAGACCGGTTTGTCCTTTCGGCAGGGCATGGAAGTATGTTGCTTTACAGTACACTTCATTTGTGTGGTTATAAAATTACTATTGATGATCTTAAAAACTTCCGGCAGTGGGGGAGCATTACACCCGGTCATCCTGAATTTGGGCTGACTGAAGGAGTTGAAACAACCACAGGTCCTCTTGGTCAGGGTTTTGCAAATGCAGTAGGAATGGCGATTGCTAGAGAATACTATGCCGCGCTCTTTAATAAGCCCGATATTTCGTTAATCGATCATTTTATTTATGGAATATGCAGTGACGGCGATCTGATGGAAGGAATTTCACATGAAGCGGCGTCACTTGCAGGACATTTGAAACTCGGGAGCCTAATATTCTTTTACGATGATAACGGTATTTCTATTGATGGTGAAACAAAACTTTCTTTTAGCGATGATACTGCTAAACGATTTGAAGCATACCACTGGCATGTACAAAATATCAGCGATGTTAATGATATAGAGCAGATAGCCACAGCGTTAGAAAACGCAAAACGCGATCCAAGACCTTCAATTATTATAACAAAGACACATATTGGATACGGAAGCCCTAATAAACAGGATAAAGAAGCGGCACATGGATCTCCACTTGGTCAAGAGGAGGTTTTATTAACGAAAAAAAATTTGCAATGGATTTCAGAAGAACCTTTTTTTGTTCCGGTTGAAGTGCGGGAATATTTCAAATCGGTTATCCAAAGAAATTCTGTAATTGAAAAAGAATGGAAAGAGAAATTAAAAATTTACTCAGCTCTTTATCCGGAAGATGCTGAAAAGTTCGGGAAATTCCTTTCAGGTGCCTGGGAGCCAGATTGGAATACAATGATTCCGCTATTTTCTGATGATGGAAAGAAGATTGCAACAAGGCAGGCTTCAGGCAAGGTTATTTCAGCAATCTCAAAAAATATTCCCGCATTTATCGGCGGTTCGGCAGATCTTGCACCTTCAAATAATACTTATGTATCGGGTGTGCCTGCGTTTTCAGCAGAAAACTACTCAGGAAGAAATTTCCATTTTGGTATCCGTGAACATGGTATGGCAAGTATTATGAATGGTATGGCGATGTACGGCGGCATTATTCCTTATGGTGGAACATTCCTTGTTTTTGCAGATTATCTCCGACCCGCGCTACGCCTTGCCTCACTTTCTCATATTGGTCCTATATTTGTTCTCACTCACGATAGTATTGGGTTGGGCGAAGATGGTCCAACGCATCAGCCGGTAGAACATTTGGCATCGCTCCGTTCGATACCGCGTCTTTTAGTGTTGCGACCTGCAGATGCAAACGAAACAATTTTTTCGTGGAAAACTGCAATAACCTTCAGAGATAGACCAACTGTTATTGCTCTTACCAGACAGGGTGTACCGGTGCTTGATACTAACAAGTATCCTATTGCTTCCGGTGTGGAAAAAGGTGCTTACATTCTTCTTCAAACATCAGATAATCCAATGGTAATTTTAATGGGGAGCGGAAGTGAAGTTCATTTGCTTATTGATGCGGCAAAGAAACTGAAAGATGAGGATATTTTTGTACGAGTTGTAAGTTTTCCCAGTTGGGAACTTTTTGAAATGCAGAGCGATGATTATAAAAATTCGGTTTTACCGAGGGAAATAAAAAAGCGTATTGCTGTTGAGGCAGGAGTAACAATGGGTTGGGAAAAATACACGGGTGATGAGGGAATAATAATAGGATTAAACAGATTCAGAGCTTCTGCACCATACGAAATTTTAATGAAAGAATTTGGGTTCACTGCAGAAAATGTATGTAATGCAGTGAAAAACTTAGTTAATAATTGAGTTGAGGATGTGTCGAAATTAAGGGAAAAATTTAGCGTCAAGGAATGGACGGAATGCTGTACAAGTCTGTGTAATGATTGTAAAATTGCAGAAGCGTATAAAAATAAATATGGTAAAAAGATGGCGAGAAAGAAAATGAAAAAGCACAAAGAAAAAACGCTTGATTGATAAGCGATATTTGTAAGAGCATTATTCTTTGATTCTATATAATCCCTGTTACGGATTTTTGAAGGCAAACACAAGTATTTTCTCCGTTGGAAGTTCAGGGATTGGAAAAGAGTAAACTATCCAAATATTGCAAAATTAATAGATGGGATCCATTCCATACTTACCACAGGCATACATCATAAGAACTGAAGCCAGATCAATAAGCGCTTTTTTCTGATCTTTTATATAAATAAGTAAACCGTAAGTTTCTGCAATAAAACGGAAATTCTTTAAAATTTTTCTGATTTCACTATATGATGGAGTACCATGCCAGTTGGCAACCTGCTTTACAATCAGGTTTTCATGACGCCGCAAAAACTCGGTAAACGACATTGTTTGTTTTGCATTTGGTGAATGAGGCCTGCAAATAGTAATCAGATCGTTAAAATATATATCCCACTTTTCTGCAAGGTCTTTATTCCGGTTTTGCATCACCTGTTTTGCACGCTCGACTGTTAAATTACCCTTTGTCTGCACTTTAAATTTTGGATGCAGTGCATATCCGTCATAAGAGATAAAATCTTCCTGACTATCGTAATACTGCCAGCGTCTGGCGAGCTGGAGCGGTGAGTAAATAACTATTACCTTATCAAGTCCGCTATCTACAACGACAAATTTGTTATGGTTATATCCAACAACAGTGAACCAATGCTCCCAGTTATCAACACTGAGAATACACGGAATGCCTTTTTTGATATTTGCAATTAGCAGTTTAAGTGCCTGCTTTGGGGAGGAAGAGCTAAAATGTTTCATTCGGCAAGAGAACGAACGAGCTGCTTTTGCTAAGCCTATTTCATCGGTACCGTACCACCATGTGCTTCCAGCCTTCCGTGCAATATTTCTCTCATCACGAAATTGTCCCAACATTACAAGAGCATATTTTAAGGCGAACGGACCACATTGATATTTATTAGGTTGCGGGTAAAAGCTCATTTCTCCCTCTGCTTATTTTCAATTGACCAATCTTTCTGCTAATTTATTTAGTTAAATTTTTTAATTATTTACTACCCGTTTATTGCAATTAATGGAAACAAAGAAATTAAAAGTTGGGATATTGTATAATGAAACAAATCCCGAATTATATATTTACAAAGAGGATATTGAAAAATCAAATTTAAATTTTCAGCCTTACTTCGAAATCGAGAATAAAACTCCGATGGAGGAGTTTGAACAACTTGCTGAAAATGTGAGAAGTCTGGGATATGAAGTGCTTTGTATAAACATTAACGATAATTTTAATTATTTTATTGAAATCCTTCAAAAAGAAAAATTTGATGTAGTTTTTAATTTTATTGAGATTTTTAACGGGAAATCAACACTGGAGATGGCTATTGCAGGTGTATATGAACTTATGGGAATTGCTTATACCGGAGCAGGTCCTCTCGCATTGGCGAATTGCCAGAACAAAGTACTAACGAAACGATTACTCTCGGCGAATGGCATTAATACTGCGCCATATACAATCCTCTCGTCGGAGGAAGAAACAGAAGGTCATCTTCGTTTTCCGCTTATAGTAAAGCCACAATTTCAGGATGCAAGCGTTGGTATAGAAAATAATTCGGTAGTCAGGAGCAGGGAAGAGTTGCAGGCAAGGGTCCGATATGTAAGAAATGAGTTTAAGGAACCCGCTCTTGTTGAGGAATATATTGATGGAAGAGAGTTAAATGTTGCTGTACTTGGCGATAAGAAATTGCAGGTTTTGCCAATCAGTGAAATTGATTTTTCAACAATGCCTCCTCATCTCGAAAAAATTGTAAGTTATCAGGCAAAGTGGGATCCTTTTCATGAATCGTATCATAAAACTATTCCTGTTTGTCCGGCACAACTTCCTGAAAAGGTAAAACTCCATGTTGAGGCTATTGCAAAAAAAGTATTCCGTTTAATGGACCTTCGTGATTATGCGCGTGTTGATTTACGGTTGGCAAAAGGAAACAAGTTGTATGTTCTTGAAGTTAATCCAAATCCGGATTTAAGTGAAGGAGCAGGGTTTATGCGATCTGCAGAAGCAGCGGGTTACACATACAGAACCGCACTTGGGAAGATAATAGAACTTGCACTTGAGAGGAAACAACACTTACAAAAGGGAAAAAAAAATCCCGGTCAATTGTTTTAACCGGGATCTAAAATCAATATTGGTCGTATCGGGACGAATTTTTATCGTGCGATAAACCAAGATTATCAAGAAGGACACTCAGCTCATCATTGGTAAGAGAGCGTACTTCACCTTGCTTTAATCCTTTAAGCGTCAGGTTAGAGATTCTCCAACGGACGAGACGCAAAGTAGGATGCCCGATTTTTGCAGTCATTCTTCGTATCTGCTTATTCAGTCCTTCAACTAAAGTTATACTTAACCAGGTGTATTGTCGGCTTGGGAATGTGCGTGGTGGTGGCTTTCGGGGTTGCAGTAATGTAGGAGTTTCAATTTTTTTGATTTTACACGGTAAAGTATGTTCACCCTTTATATCAACACCTGCCTCCAAAAACTGCAGTGCATCATCACTGGGAACTCCCTCAACTAAAACCCAATATTCTCTTTCATGGTTGTGACGCGGGTTGAGAAGGTAATATGTTACTCTTTTATCATTGGTAAGCAGTAACAGCCCTTCACTATTCATATCCAGGCGTCCAACCGGATATACATCTCTCGGAAACCTGGCAATGCTCTTTAAGGTCTTACGATAGTGCGGGTCGGAAAACTGGGAGAGTATGCCGTAAGGTTTATGTATGAGAAAGTATTTCTTAATGTCAGGTCGTAACATTAATTTTTTAACCTCACTGTAAAGATGAAACGAACAAAATTTAAAAAAACAAAATACTATTATTTGAAGTAAAAGAAAAACATTATAAGATACCGGATGGATATTTTTTTCCTTAATTCCGATATAGAGACAAAAGAAGGACTGTTTAAAGGGCAAAAAACAGAGTAATTTTGAGAAAACAAATTTCACCCAATAGGTGAAATGCAATTTTAAAGCAAAAAACAGATTTCAAAGCAAAAAACAGTGAAG
>CAYTLQ010000076.1:0-15191 GCA_964438715.1 uncultured Ignavibacteriaceae bacterium | reverse complement strand
TCAACTTTAATTCCAAACTTCTTTTCAGCAACCCCTACAATTACAATATGCTGAAAATTTGTGTCATGCCCGTTAGGAGCAAATTTATATAAGAGCGCTCCAATATCAAAAAGCGGCAAAACCTCATCACGCAGACGAATAGCCTCTTTCCCTTTAATTGTATAAATCTGATTTTTATTAAGTTTTACTACTTCATATACCGAAGCGAGAGGAATCACCAACATTTCTTCTTGAATTTTTACAAGAAGACCTTGTATAATTGCAAGTGTAAGAGGTAATTTTATCTGGAACAGTGTTCCCTTCCCCGGTTCCGATTCAATATTAATTAGTCCACGAAGTTTGGTAACATTAGTTTTTACTACATCAAGTCCAACGCCTCTGCCTGATATATTCGTGACTTTCTCGGCAGTAGAGAATCCCGGAAGAAAAAGCAGATTATATGCTTCTGTCTTTGACAATTCATTTGCTTTTTCCTGGGTTATTAATCCCTTATTAACTGCTTTACTTTTTATCTTTTCAGTATCAATTCCGGCGCCATCATCCTGAATTGAAATAATTATATTATTCCCTTCGTGCTCGGCAGAAAGAATTATCTTTCCAACAGCCGGTTTACCGGCTTCTTTGCGTTTTTGCGGTGGCTCTATACCATGATCTATTGAATTACGCACCAGATGTACAAGAGGATCATTAATCTCCTCGATCAGTGTTTTATCAAGTTCGGTTTCCTCTCCGCGTATTTCAAGCTCTATTTCTTTTTTTGTTTCTTTTGAAAGGTCACGAACTAGTCGGGGAAATTTATTGAATACTTTCCCTATTTTAATCATTCTGGTTTTCATAACAGCAAGCTGAAGCTCGGTTGTCATAAGATCTATTTGTCTGCTTGCCTCAGAAAGATCCCGAACCAATTTCGTGCCTTCATATTGCTGTTGAGCTTCATGGTACACCTGTGAAAGACGGTTTCTGCCTAATACAAGTTCAGAAACCAGATTAAGTAAATCATCAAGCCGTCCTACATCAACGCGTATTGTGTTATCGGATACTTTTGAATGTTCCGTGTTAGTAGATTCAGTTTTTACTTTTCGTTCAGCCTGAGCAGAAGATTCTTCTTTTTTGACATCAGCTTCTTTTCTCTCCTCTTCATCTTCCTCATCAAGAACAGATACCTGAACCGGCTGTTCTGCTTCCATTACCGGTACTGTATTTTCCGGCTTCGGTTCCGTTGAAGGAGGTACATAAGTATCAAGTATTTCCTGTAAGTAGTTTACCGTACCATCAATATCATAATCTTCATTTAATTGTGTTTCAACAACATTCATAAGTTCTTTAAGATCATCATATGCCCGTAATATTCCCTCCATTATTTTTTCGTTCAGGATCATTTCACCTTTACGAAGTTTATTAAGAACATCCTCCGCCCGATGAGTAAGATTACTAAACCGAGTTAATCCGAGAAATCCGCTTGTTCCTTTAACTGTATGAAACGCCCGGAATATTTTATTTAGTAATTCCAGGTTTTCCGGCTGTCGTTCAAGCTCTACAAGGTCGAGATCGAGCTGTTCAAGAATTTCCTTTGTTTCAACAAGAAAGCTGTCAAATATTTCTTTCATCTCCGGGTCACGGAGTATGGCATATTGTTGGTCAGCGTCAATCATATTTCTATCTTTCTAAAACCTTATGTTTTTTTTATGAAGCACTGTACAAAAAACAAGGTCACCTGTTCTGGTTAATTATCTCGTCTATTTCTTTTTGTCTGCCATTTCCTTTTGTATAGGAGGCATTTGCGTCAAAATGAACTGTTTCAATATTAAACGACGATAGAAACTCTTCTTTAATATCTGAATTTTCAATATCATCTACCAGCCGACTAAGTTTTATATGAACTGACTGAATTAAATGATTTACTGCGGCAAGCTGTTGAGATGTTATATCCTGTACCTGCAGTGAAAGTGTTATTTTATAAGCATCTTCGCGAAGTGCATTAAGCATCTTCCTTGAATTATCATAATGGTTTGCATCTATCATCATCTTCTTTAATTCATCAACAATTTCAAGTGCACCTTCGTTACCGGAAATTTGGGACTGCAGTTTTTCTAATAAACGGATTTGCATTGCCGCTTTTTGCTCGTTTTCATTTACTTTCTTTTCAAATTCATTTACCTGATTTGAAATCGAATCAACCAGGTCCAATATTTCTGTAGTTGCTATTTCCGTTGCATTAGTAACATCACTAATCTGAACGGTTGCCTGCGGCATTTTGTTCGTGCTCTCGGCAATAGATGTATTGATATTTTCCAATAAAGGAATAATATCCTTCATAAAAGAAACGAGGCTCTGAATAATCGGAATAATTTTTTCACCGAACTTAAAGAGTACTTTAAGGTCGTTTATTTTTTCAAAAACCGTCGTAAAATTTACCTGTTGTGAAGACATCTTGTTATCCTGCGCTAATTCTTTGAAAGAATGGTTTCAATTTTCTCTTTAAGTACCTGCGGAGTGAAAGGCTTCACAATATAATCAGAAACCTTTGCCTGCAGAGCTTCTATAATATCATCTTTTACACCACGGGTGGTTACCATTAATATAGGTAAATTGCAGGTAGCGGCATCATTTCGTATGCTTTTCGTAAGTTCAAGACCCGAAAGTACCGGCATATTCCAATCGGTGATAACAAAATTTATTGATGGATCTGCACTTAGTTTTCCCAAGGCATCACGACCATCTGCCGCTTCAATATAGTCTTCATATCCAAGATTCTTTAACGAATTGATAACAATGCGCCGCATTGTGACAGAGTCATCAACAACGAGAAATTTCACACTCATTTTTTACCTCTATTTAGTTTAAATATTTTGAAACTTCATATTGAACTCGCTTGGGGTCAAACGGTTTAACGAGGTACGAATTGGCGCCAACCTGCATCCCTCTTTCTATTTCAGCACTACCGGCAAGAGACGAGAGAATAATTATTGGTGTTTCTTTAAGCGTGGGATTTTCTCTGATACACTTAATCAATTCGAATCCATCAAGATTCGGCATATTTAAATCAGTTATTATCAGATCCACTTTTAAGCCGGGTAGTTTTTCAATCGCCTCCATACCATCGGAAGCCGCAACAACTTCGAAGCCCTTCATTGTAAGGGCAATGGAAACAAACTTTCTGATTGTGGGTGAATCATCTGCTATGAGAATAATTTTTTTCACTTCCCTCTACTCCTTCTTATAACCTATTGTTTTGGGAAAACTAATTACTTTGAAAGATTTGGAGATACCCTGCAAGGTTTCCGAATAACCGATAAATAAATATCCGCCTTTATTCAAACTGTTGAATAAATGACTTACAACTTTCACCTTAGAGCGATTATCAAAATAAATGAGGACATTTGCGCAAAATATAATATCAAAATTTTGCATACTCCTCATTGCGGCATCATCAAACAAATTCATTTCCCTGAACTGTACCATCCGTTTTATTACCGGCTCAAGGAAATATGAATTATTGTCGAACTTAAAGTATTTTTTCATATAAAACTGCGGTACATTTCTCACTGAGTAATCTTTATATACTCCTCTCTGAGCTGTTTCAATAACCGCATAATTAATATCAGTTCCAATAATTTCAAATTCAATCTTAGGAAACTTGGGCTTTATGAATTCGTTGAGCATAATTGCTACAGAGTATGCTTCTTCCCCCGAAGATGATGCAGCACTCCAAATCCGAACTCTGTTTTTTATTGCTCTTCCCGGCGCCATAAGAATTTCCGGCAAAACAACATTAACCATTGCATCAAGCTGCGGCTGATTGCGGAAGAAAAATGTTTCATTAATAGTGATTGCTTCATAAAGGAATTTTTGTTCCCTTGTTTTATCGGGACCAAACCTTATCAAATCGAAATACTTTTCATAGGAATTTATTCCAAGATGGTTCATGCGTTTTTGAAGTCGGCTTTCCAACAAATACTTCTTGTTATCCTGAAAATATATTCCCGTATTTTGATAAATATAATTCCGCCACTCCTGAAACATACCATCTGTAAGAATTGCCTCTTCTTTCTGCTGAATAACAGACATTAAAGGCTGGGTCGGTGTTGGTCTGAATGTCATCAATTTCGTGCTGTCTTTTAAAAATACATTAATTATTATTTAAATTTTTCAATTCGCAAAGAGCCCAGTGTGCCCGCTCTCTTACCATTTCGTCATTGTCGTCGGCAAGGGCTTTAAGTAAAGGTATTTTTTGTTCACCGTTGTAACCCTCCAGCAATTCAACCAATCGGATTCGATTCCATACATTTGTATCATTAATAAGAGTATCAGCCATAAGGATGCCGGCATCAGGGTTCAACATAAACAAAAGCTCTATTGCAAGTTTTCTTACTTCTTCTGAGGGGTTTTCAAGATTCGAGGCAAGTAAATCACACAGATTTACGATATCCGTTTCTGCCATATTAGAAACTGCCGCATTTCCGTTTTCGGTAAGAAGCATCCGGAATAATTCAAGAAGACTTTTTTTATTGCCCTTATCAACTGAAAGATATTCCCGTATTGCTTTTATCGTAGAAGTAATGTCCTTCTCAAAAAGCGAATACAGATTAGCATCTATCTCAGAATCCTCGCCATACACTCGTACACAAACAGATAAAGTTTCATAGTCAGAAAAATAGCGTACCAGACAACTCGCCGGTACTTTATATGTATTGTCTGCTTCTGTTAAAGTTGAGAGTATTTGGCCCCTCAATGCTTCATCGAAGGGAAGATCAAGCCCGTATTTTTCCAAAAGTTTTTGTAAAGAGAGAACTATTGCCCATGTATTCGGGGGTATTGCATCTTTTATTTCGTTGATAAGGAAATAAAAAGTTTTTTCTGAGCCAACAGTGCCAAGGCTTTCCAACATAGAAAAACGGGTTAATTCATCTGCGTCATGATAATTCGCCAATATAAAATCAAGTACCTCCGATGTCCCGATTTTGCCTAAAGCCTCTACTGTTGTTGGACGATAAAGTTCGTTTTTCATATAACATTCAAACAGATCTTCAAGAACCTCCGGCGCTCCAATGTTTCCTAATGCCTCGATACATGCAAGTACTACATTTTCATTATCCGATTCTTTCAGAACCTTCACTATTTCGGCAACGGGTGATGCATCACCAATTAATCCCAGAATATCAATCAAAAATTTCTGGTCATCAGAATTTTTTCCCTCCAAGTATTTAACTATCGCCGGTACCGATTGCGAACCTTTTTTAATTAAGATCTCTCCCGCTAAATTTCGTACTGCAATATTTTCTGAGGATATATACTGCACAATATTTGGTGCGATACCCGGATTTTCATTGTAAATCAGAGCAAAACCTGCCGCATCCCGGACACTTTTTTCGCTATCCATAATAAGAGGACACAAAACCGGCAGCAAATCATCCGGTAATGCCTCCGAAAGAAAAATTTCTGCAGCACTTCTCCTTATTTCAGGGTCGGGTGATTCTAATTGTTGCCGAATATCCGTGGTCATCTGTGCCTGATTGTTCATTACTTCATTCATACAAATTATATTTTTACTCCTATTATCGTATTTAACAGGAATCTATTAAGCGAATTTTTTATCATTTGTTAAATTTCAAGTATTATGCCGTAAAAAATTGACCTTTTTATCTGAAGTAGAAAAAAAATTTTGGATAATATTCGCCACTTGTATATTTTTAGGCGAAACAAGTATTATTTGAAATTATCCTAGCTTTTCTTGATTTTCTTCAGAGTGACTTAATGGAGAGAGGGTTAATTTAACCTGAATCAAGTATTAGAAACCGGAATTGAGGGGTTAAAAAGCAGCATATTTATGAAATAACCCTTCAATTCGTCCTTTTCTTTATTATTACCGACAATTTTTACACCTTTTGCTCTGCTTTTTCACTATCCAACTTCCTATTGCAATTGATTTGAAATATAATGTCGCTATTCGCAAAGCCTTCTTAAATGCCTCCTCTGTTGTATGGACTTACAGATTTATCATTTTATTATATCATTAGCGTCTGTACTTTTTCGATATTATCTACTCTTGTCCTATTTTATGTTATCTCAATTACTTATAATAATTTATCATCATTTATTGAATTACTCTGCTCTAACCTTAAATCTGAGGTTCTCCCGTCAAAAAAATATAGACTTTAAAGCGGGGTATTTGTAATATTGGGTAAGGAATTTTGTTGACTGTGATTTTTGAAAAACATAAAAGATAGTAATATCTTTTGCAAAATCATTATAATTTAGCCTGATGAAAGTGATAAAAAAGAAAATTTGATAAATATTGTAGAAAAGTAAAATGGAGACAAGGACAGACCTATATTTAGGGGACAGTAAGGAGCAATTAAAGCTACTTGCAGATAATTCTGTGGACTTAATAGTAACTTCTCCACCATATGCAGATCAGCGTAAAAACTCATACGGTGGCATTCACCCCGACAAATATGTTGAATGGTTTTTGCCTATTTCAGAACAACTATTAAGAGTTCTTAAACCATCCGGAACTTTCATTCTGAACATTAAAGAAAAAGTAGTAGATGGAGAAAGAAGCACATATGTAATTGAACTTATTTTAAATATGAGAAAACAAGGATGGTTTTGGACAGAAGAATTTATTTGGCATAAAAAAAACTGTTATCCCGGAAAATGGCCCAACCGATTTCGTGACGCATGGGAACGACTTCTTCAGTTTAATAAAAGCAAAAAGTTTAATATGTATCAGGAAAAAGTTATGGTTCCTATGGGCGAATGGGCAAAATCAAGACTTAAAAATCTTTCTGAAACAGATAAAATCAGAGATAATTCAAAAGTTGGTAGTGGTTTTGGAAAAAATATCTCTAACTGGTTAGATAGAGATAAAGCATATCCAACAAATGTCCTGCACCTTGCAACAGAATGCGGCAACAAAAATCACAGTGCAGCATTCCCTGAAGAACTACCCGAATGGTTTATAAAATTATTTACAAAAGGATACGACACAGTTCTTGATCCGTTTATGGGCTCCGGAACAACATTGATTGTTGCTAATAGAATGAATAGACACTCCGTAGGTATTGATATCGTTCCTGAATACTACGAAATGGTAAAACAACAATTACAACCTGTCGAGTTATACTTATTTGAGCCGAAAGTTAAATATGAGAAAGCTAAACCTATACGAGGTGTTGCGATACATTGAACAAAATATCGGAACATTTCATCAAAAACGGATTCAAAGTCTTGACGGGTTAAAACTTTCCAAAGTTCTTAAACGCAAGGATCCATACCTATTCAAAGCAAAATATGTTTTAACCGCAGAACAAATTGTCCGTGGTATCGTAGATGCTCACATTTCTTCAAATGAAGAAACGATTTTTGGAGAGTGGCTTGAAGGGTTTGCTATCTTCATTAACAATAAGGTGTACAGTGGCTATAAGTTGGGGATTACCGGTATTGACCTTGAGTTTGATAACAACAGCACAAGATATATTGTAACAATTAAATCTGGTCCTAACTGGGGTAATAGTTCACAAATAGCAAAAATGGTAGCTGACTTTAAAACAGCAAAAAAGGCTTTACGCTCAAGTAATTCTCAGTTAAATGTTGTAGCGGTAAACGGCTGCTGTTACGGCATGGACAAAAACCCTGATAAAGGAGATTATTTCAAATATTGCGGTCAAAGTTTTTGGGAATTTATATCTGGAAACTCAAACTTATACACTGAGATAATTGAACCATTAGGACATAAAGCAAAAGAAAAAAATGATGACTTTATAAAATCGTATTCTCAAATGATAAACCAATTCACACGAGAATTTTCAAACGCTTTTTGTAAAGCTAATGGAGAAATTGACTGGGAAAAATTAGTTCGTTTCAATTCAGCAAAAAACATGCACGAAAATTATCCCTAAGCATTTCATTCGCTTTTGTGGGACGGCGATGATGTAATCATCTGCATTGCTTCTTTCAAAATTTGTGCTTGCCCGATTTTGCAGATGCGCGACATCGAATCATTACCAACGCAAAGATCCTGAACTTTAATCGCAACGCTAAATACACTAACCTGAGTTTATTTCTTTTTAACGGACAAAATGAAATTAGAGCACACTTTAATAGCCGCATTTCAACTTACCAATGACGAATTAGAAATAGTTCTGCCTTCTTTTGTTTTACAATTTTTTGGTAAGGGTACTCATTTTTTGCGAGAAGGAATGGAAGTTGATAAACTTGGTCTGATAAAAAGTGGAATTACAAGAGAGTATTTTATAGCAAATGGAAAAGAAATAACCAAGTTTATAGGTGCCACCGGAAACTTTATTTCTGATGTTTCTGGAATAAATTTTAACACACCGGCAAGGTGGACGATAGAAACGGTTACCGATTGTGAAATTTATGTTTTAAACAAATCAGACATTCCTAAACTTCAGGAAAAACTACCAAACTGGTCATCTATTCAGGCACGCTTTACTGCAAAATGTTTGATGTCGGCAGAAAACAGAATACTTGAACATTTACAATTTAATGCCGAAGAGCGCTATTTAAAGCTACTTCAGGAAAAGCCTTTCATTTTTAATTTTGTTGAGTTACAGCATATTGCTTCATATTTGGGAATAACTCCGGAAACACTCAGCCGATTCCGCAAAAAGTATAGTCGTTAATTCTTGATTTTTATCAATTGCACTTAGCCACAGTAACGCCGAAATTAGTAGAAATCTTTTTAACAAATCCTCTCTGATTTTATGCAGTTATTTGTAACAATATCATTAATCCTGTTTTCTGTTCACACTAGTTTCTGCCAGATATTTTGGCGGACTACTTATGAATTTCCCGGCAGAGAAAAAACAGGTATTACAATTTCTCCCAACGGTTGTCTGTTTGTCAGCCTTACTAATGGGGTAATCAAAAGTTGTGATGAGGGAAATAACTTTACATCTGTATTAAATTCATCAGCAGTTTTCACAATTCATTCCAATACATCAGGTGAGCTATTTGTAGGAGGCTTAGGAAAGATATTTCGTTCTTTTAATAATGGGCATAATTGGGATTCAGTAAATATCAATACCATTTTCCCTATCAAAAAAATAATAGATAATAGTCAGGGACATTTGTTTGCTATTACTGGCGAATTAACAGAAAACGGATATGAGGGGGATGGGATATTTTTTTCGACTAACAACGGCTTGAGTTGGTTACCCCGTAATAATGGATTAGGCATATACACTTGCATTGAGCAAATTACAATTGATAAAAATGATAGATTGTATATTTCTGCCGCCGACGAATATGTATCGGGAAACGGAGGATTATTTATTTCAGAAAATAGTGGTGATTTTTGGGAGCATATAAATATTGAAGTAAATGGAAATGGTACTATTGACAATCACATAAAGATTGCTAATTGTTCCGGGCTCTCTGTTTCACTAAGCGATAGTGTTTACTTTTCATTTACTGGGGTTGCTGAAAATAACCTGGTCAAACTTAATGTTGTAAAAGAAATTATGGATGTACGAAATAATATGTATTGGAAACATTACACCATAGTAAGTTCACCCACCTGGTGGATTGATAGACCATTGCATAATATTCATTTTGCAGGAAATGGCGATAAATACAGTTCTGTCTCAGGTACAATTAATTTTGGTGGTACTTTTTATTGTAGAAATCAGCAATATAATTGGGAAAAAATAAATTACGGTTTAGGCACCGATATTTTTGGGAAACACGGTGTCCAACACTTTGCAGAAATGCCCAACGGAAAAATTTTTATGATACAAATGTTTGATGAAAGGATTTACTATACAGAAACAAGTATTGTCACTTCTGTGATGGAACCTGTTATTAATCATAATTTAGTAATTTATCCTAATCCTGTGAATTCAGGACAAACTATAATAGTTAATGGTTTGGAGCAAACCAACTTTGAGATAATGGTTTACGATGTCATAGGAAAATTAGTTTCAAAAACAAACGATTTCATTATTAATGCACCAGGCATTTCAGGTGTTTACTTTATATCAATCCGTTACGGGAGAAAACTCTATACTTGCAAATTAATTGTAAAATAGAAAACATGATATGAAAGTTGAAGTAGTACCACATAATCCGCTATGGAAATCACATTTTTTCGAGATAAAAGATGAATTGGGGAAATTGCTTTCTCTACTATCTCCTAAAATTGAACATATTGGTAGTACCAGCGTAGATGACCTTTGGGCAAAGCCTGTCATTGATCTGCTTGTAGGCATTGATGAAAATAAACTTGATGAAACGATATACTTGCTTAGAAATACTGCATATGTATATATAAAAGCATTTACGCAAGTAATGCCTGAAAGAAGATTTTATATTCGATTAAAAAATGCTATTAACATTCAACATGATATTACAACCGTTGCACAGATAGACGAAACTATCAATTGCAACAAAATAGCCCATATTCATATTGTTGGATATAATAGTGATTTTTGGTTCAGACATATCGCATTTCGTGAATATTTAAAATTTCATCAAAATGCTAAAGAAGAGTATCAAAATTTAAAGAAGCATTTAAGTTCTGTTGAATGGAATCATCCTTTTGAATTTAATGAGGCAAAATCAGCATTTATTCAGTTACATCAGGCAAAGGCAATTACATGGTATAAAAATAAATTAGAAGATGGAAACTAAATTTGAAGTGAAGCCTATTGGCATAGTACTGAATCCAAGAACTGATGTGATTGATGATGATTGGGAATGTATTACATCTACCATTATTATAAATGATGACATTCCTTCATCTTCATTAATCGGGATTGAGGATTTTTCTCATCTTGAAATTATTTATCTCTTTAATAAAGTTGTAACTACGGAAATTAAATGGGTAACATACCCAAGAGGAAACAAAAACTACCCACTGAGAGGTATTTTTGCTCAACGAAAAAAAGAACGACCTAATTTATTGGGATTATCTACTGTAGAGCTAATTGAAGTGAAAGAAAATACTCTCAAGGTAAAATACCTTGACGCCATCAATGGCACGCCCATTCTGGATATTAAACCAGTTTTCAAGGAATTTGAGCCTAAAACACGATTAAAACAGGCAGAATGGGTAAATGATTTAATGAAAAACTACTGGTAATTATGACTACAACAAAATTACATTACGAAACGCACTTAGCCGAACATTATCAATGGATGCTTGGCGATACTTCTGATGAAAGTTATTTTATTAAAGTATTCCTTGAAAGCAGTCAGGTATTTCCAAAACAAAACAGTGTAGCAATAGACCTGGGAGCAGGAACAGGGTTGCAATCTTTCGTTTTTGCCAAAATGGGTTTTCATGTTATAGCGATTGACTTTTGCCAATCATTATTAGACGAATTAGACAGATTAAAAAATAACTTACCCATCATAACCATTTGCGATGACATAACGAATATAGGTAACCTTGTAAATAAGAAAGTTGATTTAATAGCCTGCTGTGGTGATACATTAACTCACTTAAACGATATAAAGAGCATTCAATTATTTATTGAGAACATTGCATCGTTATTAAATAAAGAGGGGCAACTTTATTTTTCATTCCGGGATTACACTATTGAGCTTGTAGAGCATCAACGCTTTATTCCTGTAAAATTTGCTTCAAACAAGTTACTAACTTGCTGTTTAGAATACTTTGATAATTATGTCAATGTGACTGATATAATTCACTATAAAAAAGATGATAAGTGGATCTTAAAGACAAGTTCGTATAAAAAAGTCCGTATTTCAGCGCTTGATGTAGTTTATTTTTTAGAAAAATCCGGTTTGAAATTAGTGAATATGACCAGACACAAAGGAATGGTTCATTTGATTGCTACCCTTAATGATTAACATTCATTGAAAAGAATTCTTTGTTTGTTTTTAGTACTCTGTATGATGAGTAATAATCCTGTTTAATATCTCGTTAAAATTTTAAGGTTTATATATTCAAAGCATAATAATTTCTCAATCCATAGTAATTTTATGAAACTTTCTGTACTAAAAATTATAAAGCAAATAGATGAGCAAATCATTACTCTCTTTCCGGTGTTGATTCAGAATGAAAGTCATAAGTACCTTATTGATTGCGGCTATGAAGAGACTTTTTGTGAGCTTAGTTATGAATTAGAATTATTAGGTGTTGGAATAAATGATTTAACAGGTGTGATTATTACTCACGACGACCATGACCATCTGTGTGGTTTATCTAATTTAAAGAAACTTAATAAAAATTTGAAAATATTTTGTGGTGAACATGAACACAGATCAGTCTCAGGACATACAAAATCAGAACGGCTTATTCAGGCAGAAAATTTATTAAATATAATGCCTGAAGAACATAAAAGTAATGCATTAGAATTTATTAAGAAATTAAAAAGCATAAAACGATTTAATATAGATGGTACTTTTACAGATAACGAGATATTTGAAAAAGAACTTATAATAGTCCATACACCGGGTCATACAAAAGGACATATCTCCATTTATCATACAGAAGATAGAACTCTTATTGCCGGAGATGCTATTGTAATCGAAAATGATGAATTTAACATTGCGAATCCAAACTTCACTTTAGATCTGGAAACTGCTATCAAGTCGGTTGAAAAAATTAAAAAGCTAAACCCGGAGAGGATTATTTGTTATCATGGAGGTGTTGCAGAAAGCGGGATTGATGAAAAATTGACTAAATTAATTCATAAATACAAACGGTAACAATTCTTAAATATATAATATATGACCATTGGAAAGCCTGAATCTTAAATATAGATTAATATTACCTATACTGTTCCGCAATATCGCAATTTCATCTTTTCCTCCCATCATCATGGGATATTTTGCACGGCATCTACCTCTCCCCCGCTTACTGCATTTAACAGAAAAAATTCCAATTCGTACCGGCTAATTCAATTTATTAAGATACTCCGAGACTTTTTTGTACGATGGATTAACTGAATGAACCGTGCGAAAATATTCAACAGCTTGCTTTAAACTGCCCAGCTCTATGAGTATTTCTGCGGCGCGATAATTTGCGTATAAATCATTCATATCATACTTCAAAACAATAAACATTTGCTCAAGTGCAAGTTCCTTTTTCCCCTGAGCATAGAATTTCTCTGCAAGTAAATAATTATAATCGTACCACTTACTCCTGAAAAATTCCTCGCCGCAATTGTTATCTCTTGCAATATTTAACCATTTACTCCAGAAATATTTATGGTTGCGTTCCAGAATATCTTGTAACGACCTCCGCTCGCCGAGAAAATCAATATCACCTTTTCTGTGCAAAGAATTAAAATCGTGGTCGTACCCTTCACAAGGTACCACATAGCCTTTCAATCCCGTGAAGCGAAGCTGCATACCGAGATCCCACTCTTCAAAATAACACGGAGTAAATTTATTTTCGAAAATTAAGCGTCCGGAATGGAAATACTTTGTCTGAACTGCGAAGAGAAATCCCGAAACATTATCTACCTCAATCGGCTCTGATACAGCACCTTTGCGGAATCGTTGGATATCCTCGCTTCTGCTGAAATCGAAAAATCCACCTTCCGGACCTATGACTGCCGAATCGGGTAACACTTGAAAAGCGTTTTCAATTGCCTCCACGGTTGGTAATGTAATATGAACATCGGCATTAAGAATAAATGCAACCGGTGATGATGAGAGATGTAACCCAATATTCCATGCGCGGGAAACACCAACATTATGACTCATTACAGCATAATGCGTAATTACCGGATGAGATTTGTATTTTTCTGCAAGAACGACTGAGTTAAATACAACAATTACCTCGCCATCTAGTTTTTGCAAATCGTTAAGTAATGTTTCGAAATTATATCCCGTTTGTGTCATCATATCGAGAACCGGAATAATAAAACTTCGTTTCTTTGTATATGGTATATCAAACTTCGCAATATCCTGTGCATCAATTTCACCGGTTGGAGCCGGAGCGGCAATTACTGTTTTAGGAATCGATCGTTCCCGTAACTCTTTTGCATCGGGCGTGGATGTTGTTCTGCCGGTAATTACATTAATTAAATCTTCACATCGGTGCATGTATGTATGGGCATTGTGAACCAGCAACATACCCCGTTCTGCAATTGTTTTTCGCAGAGATTCATTGTTAAGATAGTATTCAGCTTTTTCCAATAAATTATAGTCTTCATATATTACAAGATCTTCACCATCCACAAACAACTCTGTCAGTCCACTCTCAGGGGCGCTATCGGTAAGCAGTAAACTGCCGGTGGACATTACCTCAAACACACGCATATTAAGATCGTTACGAACCGCATTGTTGAATACTATCCGTGACTCCGAAAAGACTCTCGCCATGTCATCCCAAAAACAGCGCTCAATATGAATGTTAAATTTTTTTGAAATTTTGCTAAGTAAAAAATCTCTCCTCGAGCCTTTCTCTACCGAGCCAACAAATCCGATATCATGCTTTTTAATGTTGGAAGATCTCCGATGAATTTCCGGATCGCAAGCCAGTGGGAGCCAATAAACACGCTTCATTCCGGCTTGGTGAAAATGTCTTATATATTCTCTCTGAGCCAGAAAAACATAATCAAAGTTTTTTGCCCATTCCAGATGCCAGTTGAGATTCAGATGTGTGTCAATAAGGTAACAGGCTTTCGGACAATCAAGAGAATCGAGATTTACGGGGAAGTAACCATACACCGACTCTACCCACAAATAGAAAGAAGGAAATTGCTCCTTACGCAGGTGAGCAGTAAGCTGTTTCATATCAGCTTCGGGATGAATCCGGAAATCGTGGTCCTTTATTTCTAACTTCATATTGTGCAGGTTCCACTCAGTAATATATTCCTTAGTAATAGTAGGACCCATTGTGTACACTTTATAGTTACGCCGTAATGCCCGTTCAATATAAACGGCAGTGGTTACAGGATAGGATACATAAGCGAGCCAAATTGTATTATTCATTGAAAGCCGAAAAGTTATTGCATTAAACAGTCAATTATTATACCCCAAAATTACACCGAAAAATACTGTTGGCAACCGGCAAGTTTGTATAATATTAGCCAAATGTGCTTTTATTAATAATGTCCAATCTCATTTTTATGCTGTTTTTACACTTTTTATAAATTTTGGCACAGTTATTGTTGTGGTAGGGAAGTTGGAGAAATAGAAGAAAAGATGAAAAGAATATACAATGAACCCAACTTTACAAAACGCTT
>CAYTLQ010000075.1:0-7112 GCA_964438715.1 uncultured Ignavibacteriaceae bacterium | reverse complement strand
AGTTATAAAAAGGCAAACAGAACCAGTTTGAATTCGTTCACCGGATTAGAAAAGAAAGAAGCTTTGAGGATTCTCGCCAAGGTTAAAAAAGAGTTTGGAATACCTGTAATTACCGATGTGCACTCAGAGGCTGAAGCTAAGGAAGCGGCTGAGTATGTTGATCTCCTTCAAATACCTGCTTTTTTATGCCGGCAAACAGAGTTACTTATTGCGGCAGGTGAGACGGGCAAAGTAGTAAATATTAAGAAGGGACAATTTTTAGCTCCTGAAGATATGGCACATGCGGCAGAAAAAGTGATTTCCACAGGCAATAAAAATGTGATGCTCACCGAAAGGGGAACAACTTTTGGTTATAATAATCTGGTGGTGGATATGCGCGGATTAGTAATTATGAAAGAACTTGGTTATCCGGTTGTAATGGATGCAACCCATTCAGTACAACAGCCCGGAAAAGGCGCCGTCACCGGTGGGCAACCGAAATTCATTCGTCCTCTTGCCCGTGCCGCAACTGCTATTGGAATAGATGCACTATTTTTGGAGGTACACCCCGATCCAATAAATGCCCTAAGTGATGCTATGAGTCAGCTTCCCCTAAAAGACCTGGGTTCATTGCTGGGGGAAATTAAACAGATAGATAATCTCGCCAAGAGATTCTGAGAAGTACTGATTCAAAAAAAATTGTTCTCAAGTGACGCATTCATCCTTGAAAGAATGTACATGTCCTCCTCAACTTCCCGTCAGGAAATAAGGATAAATCTCGTTAAATTTTCAAATTATTATATATTTTTTTGAGCAAGTGGAAAAACAATACAGATTATCCAAAGAAGAAATTATAAACAAGGGCAGGGAAGTTGTACGAATTGAAAGTACAGCAGTTAATAACCTGCTTAAAACAATTGATGATTCCTTCTATGAAGCAGTTACATTATTGTATAACTGTAAAGGAAGAGTAGTTCTAACCGGAATGGGAAAATCCGGACTCATCGCGCGAAAAATTGTGGCAACTTTAAACTCCACCGGTACGCCCTCAATATACATGCACCCCACAGATGCTCTACACGGAGATCTTGGTATGGTGCGTAAAGGAGATGTGGTAATTTTCCTTTCAAAAAGCGGGGCAACAGAGGAAATGGTAAATCTTTTACAAATGGTAAAAAGGTTAGAAGTACCGGTTATTGCCATGGTAAGTGACAGGAATTCCAAGCTTGCCAAAGAAGTTGATGTAGTACTTCATATTGAAATTTATGAAGAGGCTTGTCCGTTTGATCTGGCACCAACAGCTTCTACTACAGCAAGTCTTGTTATGGGGGATGCACTTTCTGTTGCCTTATTAGAATTACGGGGATTTACAAAGAACGATTTTGCATTACTTCATCCCGGAGGAAGTCTTGGTAAACGATTATCGCTCCGTGTCTCAGAGATTATGAAAAAAGGTAATGATATACCTTTGGTGTATGAAAATACTTCTTTGAAAGATTCAATTATTGAAATTACTTCCAAACGATTGGGAGTGACCTGTGTATTGAATAACGACAAAAAACTTACCGGAATAATTACTGATGGAGACCTCCGTCGGCTTCTTGAAAAAACCCTTGAAATCGGTACACTAACTGCTAAAGACATTATGACCCGAAACCCGAAAACGATACCTGATGATGTACTTGCATCATACGCATTGCAGTTAATGGAGAACTATAAAATTACATCGCTGGTTGTACTTCGACCTGAAGGAGAGGTCGCGGGAATTGTGCACTTGCACGACCTGGTTAACTTAGGTCTAAAAATACGCTGAATAAATTGCAGGGAGATAATTTCAATATCAGGATCATAACGATAAACTTTTCATTCTCGCAAAAGTTACTGGTTATTTTGGCGGCTATATTTTTGTTTTCCTCATGCGAACAGGAACGCGTAAAACCTGTTGTTAAAAGTGACCTAAAGGTAACAGAACTGCCCGCACAGGAAAGCTGGAATTCAAAAATAATTTTTACCGATTCCGGACAGACAAAAGCTATAATGTTTGCCGGACACCTCCGAGTTTTTTCGCAGGCTCAGGAAACACTTATAGACAGTAATGTACAAGTTGATTTTTTTAACCGCCTTGGTCTTAAATCAACTACTCTAACAGCACTTCGTGGACGCATTGATGATAAAAATAAAGATCTTTACGCCTATGATAATGTAGTAGTTACTAATGACAGTGGTATTGTGGTTGAAACTACGGAGCTGATGTGGGATAATAAAAGAGGAAAAATTGTTACCGATAAATTTGTGACGATAACAACCCGAACTGAAAAGATTGAGGGATTTGGATTTGAGTCGGATCAGTTTATCAGGAACTATATTATTTACCGTATTACTTATGTAACCAATCTGAGCAGTCAGTGAAATTCCTTAAAGTCTTTATAATATTTTCATTCATATTTCTTTACACTCTTTCAGCACAACAGGGTGAGCCGATAACCGTTACAGGTGATCAACTAATAGGTAGTGTTGTGAATGGAATTACGATAAGGGAAGTGGTTGGAAATGTTGTAATGAGGCAAGGGAATGTTGTAATTACATGTAACAGAGCAATTCAATATATAGCCACGAATAATGCACATCTGATTGGAGATGTGGTTGTTCGTCAGGATACTTTAACCATCTATACTCCGGAGGGATACTATTATGGAAATGAAAAAAGGGCATTTTCCGATCAGGGAGTAAAACTCGATGACAAAAAAGTTATACTTACTGCACAGGTCGGGGAGTATTTTTTTAATGGTCAAAAAGCTCATTTCAGAACAAATGTGGTTCTTTACGATACGGCGAGTACATTGAACTCCGATGAATTGTTATACTTCAGGAATGAAAACAGGGCAGTTGCAATATCAAATGTAAAAATAACCGATAAAGATAACATCATTTATGCCGACTCCCTTATTCATTTCCGAAATAAACGAATTACTTATGGATATGATAACATTAGAATAATCAATAAAGCTGATAATGTAACTGTATCAGGAAACAGGATTGAGGATTACAGAGATGATGCTTTCAGCAAAGTTGAGGGTGAAACGCTTCTGATACAGATTGATTCTGTAATGAATAGTAAAAAGGACTCTGTTCTTACTATCGATACATTGATCATCAGAGCATCGAGGATGGAAGTGTACAGAAAAGATGAGTATAAATTCTATGCGATCGATTCTGTACGGATTCTTCGCGGCAGTTTTGCCTCAAGGAATGATTACACCCTATACAATAAATCGGAAGAGCAATTGCTCACCTATAAAACCTCGGATACTTCCCATGTACCGATACTATGGTATGAAGACTCGCAACTTTCAGGCGATTCAATTTCTATTACTCTAAATAAAAACAGAATTGAAAAAATACATGTATTCAGAAATTCTCTGGCAACATCCATAAACGAAAAATTTCCCCGGCGATATGACCAGATCTCCGGCTCGGATTTGACAATGTCATTCAGAGATAACAAACTGTATCAGACAGAAGTATTTAATAATGTGTTGAGTATTTATTATTTGTATGAAGACGGCGAACCAAGTGGTTTGGTAAAGGCAAG
This sequence comes from uncultured Ignavibacteriaceae bacterium, assembly GCA_964438715.1. Classification (GTDB taxonomy): domain Bacteria; phylum Bacteroidota; class Ignavibacteria; order Ignavibacteriales; family Ignavibacteriaceae; genus CAYTLQ01. The sequence goes on along the minus strand of CAYTLQ010000075.1, from coordinate 3,541 downwards.
CGCCCGAAATGCTGTAATTATATTTGAAGATGGGGTGGTTAATGAAGTCCATTTAAGCGGTGAGCCAAAAAGTGAATATCACCCTGAAAATCTTATACAAGGAAATGAAAAACAATATACCATACCCGGTTTTATTGTTTACGGTGGTAAACCTGTAAAAGAACAATTGATTCCGGGACAAAGTAAAAATTTTAAGAAGAATTAAATTTTATGCAATCGAATCGTTTAAGTAGTGAAAATCTATTAAAAATTTATAAAAAAAGGACTGTAGTTAATAAAGCTTCAATTGAAGTAAGCCGTGGAGAAATTGTAGGATTACTTGGTCCTAACGGCGCCGGAAAGACTACAACATTTTATATGATGGTGGGGATGATTCGTCCTAATTCAGGAAGCGTATTTCTTGATACTACCGAAATTACCAAAGTACCGATGTACAAACGGGCACGGATGGGAATTGGATATCTTCCGCAGGAGGCATCTGTCTTCAGGCGTATGACAGTGGAAGATAATATAATGGCTGTATTACAAATGTTGAAACTTACTCAACAGCAAAGAAAGGAAAAACTTGAACAACTTCTTGTTGACTTAAGCATAACTCACATCAGGAAAAGCCTGGGTTATCAGTTGAGCGGAGGTGAGAGACGCAGAACAGAAATTGCCCGCACTCTTGCTACCGATCCTGCTTTTATTCTGTTAGATGAACCTTTTGCCGGAGTTGACCCAATTGCGGTAGAAGATATTATGCAAATTGTTGCAAATTTGAAAAACAGGGGTATTGGTGTTTTAATTACTGACCACAATGTGCATGAAACACTTAGCATTGTTGATAAAGCATATATTTTGATAAGTGGAACTATATTTCGGTCGGGCTCCGCAGAAACACTTGCTGAAGATTCCGAAGTCAGAAAACTGTATCTTGGTGAGAAATTTAAGTTGGAGAGGTATTCGGATTAATTAATGTTAATTTATTGAAAATGTGCAAAAAGCACAGTTTTTTGTATTCCTGACCCGTTAAATTTCCTTCAAAAATGCAATAAATTAAAAGATTTATTCAGGAGAAATAAGTATCTGGAGATTGTTAACAATTTCTTAACATTGTAATCAAGATGTATTTTTGAGTACATTAGCATTAATTTGCATATTTACAGGCTACATTCCGTTATTTATGAAAATTTTACGATATTTTATTTACCTTTTACCGTTAATCCTTTTTATTGGTGTAAAAACCTGCAGGGAATTGAAGGAATCTGAATTGGGTTCGAGAACGAATCCAATTAAGATTTATTTTACCCCATCAGTTGATGCACAGTCAATAACATCTAATGCCCGTGATCTAGTAGATTTTTTGGAGAAAGAAACGGGATACCACTTTGTTACTGCCGTTCCTGCAAGTTTTATTGCTGTTGTGGAGGCATTTGGTAGTGCGAAAGCGGATATAGCATCAATAAACACATTTTCTTACCTGATGGCTAATGAAAAGTACGGCGCAAATGCTCTGCTCCGTATTGTTCGGGACAACAATCAAACAACATATCGCGGACAATTTGTTGCGCGTGTTGATTCAGGTATTGATAGCCTTAAAGATATTGAGGGTCGCTCAATAGCTTATGTTGATGCATCTTCTACTTCAGGGTATATTCTGCCCTCAGCCCTCCTGGCAAAAATGGGAATTAAACCATCAGAGACTGTTTTCGGAATGAAACACGATAATGTAATTACAATGGTGTATCAGGGACAGGTTGATGTCGGAGCGACTTATTGGGCTCCCCAGGATCCGAAAACTGGTAAAATTCTTGATGCACGAATGAGGGTACAGACACAGTTTCCCGATGTTGCGAAGAAAGTAAAGATAATTGGTCTAACTGATCCAATACCGAATGACCCGATTGTATTTCGTAAGGGACTCGATCCGGAAATGAGGGAAAAAATAATCAATGCAATATTGAAGTTTCTTGAAACACCTAAGGGCGCCAAGGCAATGTATGAAATTTATGATATTGTGGGTCTTGTCCGGACAACAGACAAGGATTATGATGTTCTTCGTAATATGTTAAAAGAATTAAATATTTCCGTTTCGGGGCTCGTAAAAAAATGATACTGAAAGTAGAAAATCTTCATAAGATATATCCCAACGGAACACATGCATTAAAGGGCGTGAGTTTTCATGTTAATAAAGGTGAATTTCTCGTAATAATCGGTTTAAGCGGATCGGGAAAGTCCACACTTCTTCGGTGTATAAACAGACTTATTGAACCAACTTCCGGTCAAATTGAATTTCTCGGCGAGGATATAACGCATATTAAAGGTGAAAAACTTCGTAGTGTAAAGCGGCAAATCGGCATGGTGTTTCAGCAGTTTAATCTCATTAAAAGGCGTTCAGTATTAACAAATGTTATCACTGGAAAACTTGGCTCTTTATCTACATTCGACTCAATATTGGAAAAATTTTCTCCAGAAATTATTGAAGAAGCCCGAAAATGTCTTGTTACAGTAGGAATAGAAGAAAAAATGAATGAACGGGCTGATGCATTAAGTGGCGGTCAACAACAGAGGGTGGCAATCGCACGAAGCCTGATGCAAAGACCTGAGCTTCTTTTGGCAGACGAACCTGTGGCTTCTCTCGATCCCGCGACTTCTAATTCAGTGATGCAATATTTCGAGAAAATTAATAAAGAGTTAGGCACCACAGTTATATGTAATTTGCACTTTCTCAGTTTGGTTCGCCGCTATGCAACACGGGTTATTGCGTTAAAGGGAGGAGAAATAATTTACGAAGGATTACCATCCGATATTACTGAAGAGTGGTTCAGGAAAATTTACGGTGAGGAAGCAGAGGAGGTAGAAATACGATGACAAGTTCAAAACACTTTGCTGATCCACACAAAATAATTGCCGATAAAAAGCAAAAAGAATATAAGATGAACTTTATTAAAGCGGTTCTTCTTGATACTTTCTTTGTCTTTTATTCGATAATAGTTTTACAGCGCGCTATTTATTACCATTTTTTGTTGGACCTGAAAGAACTCCCGTTCTCATGGACAGAAATTTTTATTATTCTTGGAATAAGCCTCGTAATCGGATATCTATGGGCTTCCAGCAAAACTTCTCTATCAGCTAAATTGTTTTCAATAGCTAAAGATTCAGTTGTTACAAAATACACTGTTGAAATATTCGGCTGGTTTTTGTTTAACATTACTTTTATTGCCGGCTGGATAATCACCAAGATCTCTTTAGTTGATTTATTCAGTACGGAAGGTATTGAAGGTGCAAACAGAATATTTACTGCACTTTTTACACCGGAGATGGGAATTTTTGATGATGCATTGTTTGCTATAGTGGAGACTATATATATCGCGCTTTTGGCTACGCTTATTTCGATACCACCGACACTACTTTTGAGTTTCCTCACCGCACGCAACTTAATGAAGGATAATAAAACATCGGTTGTAGTGTATTATGTGCTGAGAGTAATTCTCAACTTTATTCGTTCAATCGAGCCGCTCATTTGGGCAATAATTTTCTCTGTGTGGGTTGGTATAGG
>CAYTLQ010000074.1:0-3379 GCA_964438715.1 uncultured Ignavibacteriaceae bacterium | reverse complement strand
TTGATATAGGCGCTATCCACCGCCTGACGCTTGCCTCTTATCATTCCCTTTTCCATGCATCGTTTCAACACTTCCTGAAACAAACTTAAAAACACTTCTTCGCCATATAACTGTCGTGTGCGACTAATGGTGCTGTGCCAGGGCAATGCTTCGTCTATATCGTATTTTAAAAACAAACGAATGGCTAAGCTGTCGCTGCAATACGCTATCAATTTTCTGTCGCTATTGATGTTGTTCAAATAGCCCACCAGCAGTATCTTAAAAAACACCACAGGGTCTATGCTTTCTTGTCCTTCACGGCCGTAATACTTCTTGGTAGCTGCATACAGAAAGTGAAAGTCTATAGCTTCTGAGAGTTTACGGTAAAAATTATCGGGCGATACCAGGTCATACAGGTTTACCTGATACATCATTTTCGGGGTAATATCTTTTCGTCCTTGCATGCATTAAAATTACACCATAAAATATCATGCAAAACCGCTGATGAATAAAAGTTATTTACTATCTTTGGTTAGTTGTGCAACAGGCACCGATGTTGGCAGTAGTGCTTCTTCTTACAGCTTGATAATTTCCTTTATCAACGCTTTCCTTGCGTAAAATGCTCTGCTTGTCGAACCGTGTCCCGCACCTTTAGTTCTTGCTTGTATCCATTTGCCGTCTTTGCCTGTCAATGCTGCAAAACCTTTCGTTTTTAATTTGTTACGAATGAATTCATAGTCGGCTTGAATCTCTTGTATCAATGTATCACTCTCTAAAAAGTCAAATGATTGAACTTTTAGCAACTCAGATTTTTCATTGTGTTTGCCGTTCCAAGAAACTGCACAATAAACAAGTGATTTCAATTTCTCCCAACAATGACTTTTGAAAAATGGTGTGTCAATTAAATTTTGTGGATTTATCATGGTAATAGCAAATGTTTCTTTGGGTGTCCATTCGCCTTTTACTTTGTAAAATGCAGTTGATTTTAGTTCAAATCCAAGTCCGTTTGGTGCTTGTTTGTTGTCGTTAGAAAGTCCTGCTAAATGTTCTAAAGTCAAGCCTTTCCAACCTTTATTTTGTTTACCGTCCTTATATGTTGTTATGCCGTATTGCTTCGCTAATTCTGATAAGTCTTGCCCAATAAATTTTTCAAGATTGCGAATTGCTATTACTCTCGTTACCATTATTCAAATAATCCTTTGTTTGCTTTTAACGCCTCATAGCGTTTAATCGTTAAGTCAATATAATCTTTGTTTAAATCGCAACCGATGTATTTTCTCTCACCGATTATTGTTGAAGCAATTCCGGTTGTTCCGCCTCCATTGAATGGATCAAAAATGATATCGCCCGGTTTTGTTGATGCTAAAACAATTCGTTTGAGTAATGCTAAAGGTTTTTGTGTCGGATGTTTCCCAAATTCTTTCTCGCTTGGTGCAGGTGTCGGAATACTCCAAACGCTACGCATTTGCAAGTCTGGTTTTTTAATGTTGTCTTCTGGAAAACGACCGTTTTTCATTGCTTCATAGTTGAAGTAATGTTTTGCTTTTTTGTCTTTGCGTGCCCACAAAATTGTCTCGTGAGATGCTGTGAAAAAGCGACATGAAAGATTGGGCGAAGCATTTGGCTTGAACCAAGTAATATCGTTTAGAAGATGAAATCCAAGTTTTTGAAGTAAAAATCCGCACTGATAAATACTGTGGTATGTTCCGCTAATCCAAATTGTTCCTTCGGGTTTTAGAACCCGTTTGCACTCTTTGATCCAAGTTTCGTGGAAGTTTAAATCGTCTTCAAATCCATTTGATTTGTCCCACTTGCCTTTGTTTACGCTTACCATTCGTCCGTTTTGGCAAGTGAAACCGTCATTTGAAAGCATATAGGGTGGGTCAGCAAAAATCATATCGAGATAATTGTCGGGGAAACGACTCATTACTTCTAAACTGTCGTCATTGTAAAGAGCAAAATCGTCCGTTTTGTAAACGGGTTTAATGCTCCGTTGAACTCCATTTTTTGAAATATAGCAGACTAAGTCCTCTAAAACCAAATTATTTATAGTTGTATTTTCTTCCATTATTTCTCTCTGTCGTTAGGTTCCAAATTTAATTAAAAAGTCGTCTCGGTCGCTCTGAAATGTCAGAAAGTTGTTCACTTGTCAGTCAATGGTGTGCGGTGTAGTAGCATTACTGCCAACGTTTGGCAGCTTGCCGAAGGTGGCGATATTCAGCACAATCTTTCATACGAAGAACTGAAGTTTACATGTCCACAAAACTGTCCTACAAAGCACGAAACCGCCACTTTTGGCAAGTTGCTGTTACCAGCAGTGGTTCAGTCGTCCGCCTGTTTAATAATTTACTTTCGTGCATTATTAATCTTTTTCGTTTTTTTCTTAAAGTCTCTAAGGTGTCCGAAGCCGTATAGAATTAGAATTTTTTTGTCAGGACTGGCTTTAACAACTTCAAGTAAATAGTCATTTCGATATTCAATAAAAATCCTGTTGTATTCCTTTCGTGTATAAAATGTTCCTTTGTTAAATTTTTCATCAAAAGGAGTATTCAAATCAATACTATCAAGCATTATTTCTCCATTCAACAACTCCCATTGTTTTATCAATTGCAAATAATTAACATCAGCTCTTATATCTGTACTGTCAATTCCTATTTCAAAATAGGAGGGCTGTTGAATATATTTGTCAAAAAGACTACTGCTCGCATTATCCTTATACGAACCGCTAAATCCTTTTAGTTTTCTTGCCTTTCTTCGAATATTGTCTTTTAACAAAGAGTCTGTAGTAAAGTCGGTGCTTACCAATTCATAATAAACAACATACCCGCTATTTTTTTTATCAATAACAATGTTTTTTACATTCTCGTAAAATTCTTTCTTTCCCAAATGATGCATAGGGAGATAATCCACTTCTTTTTCATAAATGGAAAAACTATATAGTGATGGTTGGGTTCTGTTTAATTCAACCGCACTACGAAAAATTTTACAAGCAGAAAAAAATGAAATTAGTAACGCAATGAGCAGCAATTTTCGCATTTAATACAAATATTACTTCCAGTTATCATCAATAAAGTCAATAACCTTTCTAATTCAATTTACCCACCAAGGCTTTCTCAATAAGTTTCCACCACCAGCAGGGTAACCTTCAACTAAATGGTTTTCAAACTCAATTTCATTCATACCTGGTTCAATGCGACTTACGAGTCCATTTACAAGGTCAGTAAAAGCCCTGCCGTCAGTCTTGTCATATACATAATCAGCTGAAACATCTGCTTTATGAAATTGATAAATAAAAAGTAGATAATTCTTAAAAAAGTCAGGAATTTTAACACAACCTAAGAACGACAGACAATTTTTTAAAAAATCATCTTCTGTCATTTCGGGCTTATAGTTTTCCTTT
>CAYTLQ010000073.1:0-3529 GCA_964438715.1 uncultured Ignavibacteriaceae bacterium | reverse complement strand
GATCTTAATAGTGAATACTTTGTATCTGTTAAAGTGTACAATTCACTCGGACAACAGGTAGCTGACCTTCTTAATGAAGTCCGTTCTGCAGGCAATCACGAAGTACTTTTCAACGCCGATAACCTCAGCAGTGGTTCTTATTATGCTGTTATCCGCATAGGCGATCAGGCTCCTCAGACGCTGAAAATGTCTCTGATGAAATAATTTTCATCGCATACTTTTTTCTCAAAAGGCTGTCTTGAAAAAGACAGCCTTTTTTGTTTCCTGCATCACATTTCACGCCCACCATCTTCGTCAATTGTTTCAGATCATAACAACTAAAAATTGCTTTAATTAATTTGTTTTTGGTTAAACTTAATTATAGGAAAAAGAATGATCAACCTCTACCGGATTTCGCTTCTTGCAAACCTTATCGTATTTCTTTCTACCACTGCGGTATTTGGACAACTATCTGCTCCAAGAGTTGAAGATGTTTATGGTGGAAGAATTAATTCAATTACCGGTTATAGTAAGACTTCGGATACATCACGCATTATTATATCGACTGAAAGTGCTAATTCGCTTTTCTATACCGATGTTTATACATCAGGTGCAACACCGGTTGTCGGCAGGTTCAGCGTTATACCCGGCGCCGACTTAGACGCGAATTTTGGCGGAGGGATTCAATCAATAGCTGTTCACTCAGTATCAGGATATGTTTATTTTAGTTGGAATGATGGAATTTATAAGGTTTACCCTGAATCGGGAAGCGCGGTAAAAATTTACTCCGGTGGAATGGCAAATTTACTTATATCATCCTCTACATTAGTGTTTTTTGATGCAGGAAAAATTTACTGGGGCACTCTTGATGCTTCCGGTAATTTTACACAAAATGCATCATCTCCTTTAACTCTCACTATGCCGCCGACTCCTTTCACACTTGTATTGCATCCGGTATCCGGCATGTTATATCTGTTCAGCGCAGGTAACACGCCGTCGTTGTATAAATCCTCCGTAGCTCTCTCGTCTTTTAATTCTTCAACCACATTCAGTGCTATTTCGTTGAGCAGTTTCAGCTCCTCATTGTACTGGTCAGGATGCGGCATCAGTCCCTCGGGAAGAATCTTTATTGTCGGTCATGACAATACATCTAAGTATCTTAATTATACAGATGATGAAGCCACATGGACAAATGTTGCCTCTGGCGTTAATGGTGTATCCGGTAATAACATTTCTTTTGGCGGAACTTCATCTGCGTATTATGTTTATACCTCTTCGATGTATAGCGACAATAACGGAATTGCAGGGAGCTGGAAGAATCTTGGAACTCCGGGCGGTATGGAGACTCATCCAAACGACGGAGCAACTTTTGTTGACCCGAATAATATACAGTTAGTTTATATGACTACCGATCAGGGAATGGGAGCTTCAAATGATAGAGGCTCAACCATTTATGAAATAGATGACGGCATTGAGGCAGTACAGGTTGATGACTTTGATATGACGAGCGATAAAAATACTGCATGGCTCGCTTCAAAAAGCGGAGTAAGAAGAGTAACCAATTACCTTACTTCACCGACATGGACGAATGCTATGTTTCCTAATGGAGATGGTTCGCCTTATTACTCAAGTGAAATGAAGCCCGGCGATATTAATACCTGTTATGTTGGTAATGTGCGTGTTTATAAAACAAATGATGCAGGTGTCAATTGGCAACAAATATTTTCTGCTGAAAATGCTCCGTATAATTTCCCTTCCGTAGGTTCACGCGTTGAAGCAATTGAAGTAGCCGACTTTGACACTTCTCTGATTATGGCAGGGTATTATGTGCAGGATTCACAAAAAGGAGGATTATTTGTTTCTACTAACAGCGGTTCATCGTGGAATCAGATTTTACTTCATGCTTCCTCCACAGGACAGGATGTTGATGTTTACGATATTGTTTTCAATCTTGAAGGAAGCGATACAATTGCTTATGTTTCCGTTGAGTACGACCTTAGCGCCCCAACAGGAAGAAGTATTTATAAACTCACAAAGACAGGCTCTTCCTGGAGCGTAAGTCAGGATATGAATGCCGGCGGAACAAGTACCGGTAGTATAATTGTCGCAACTATTCGAGACATTCATGTTTCATCTACCGGTGATACAATTTTTGCCTGCGGTACCGACGCCGGTATTAATCATCCAATTGCTTACTACAAGCCATTGAACACAACAGCAAAATGGACTCCTTTTACCACAGCCGGATTTCCTTTTTCCATCGGTAAACAAGGATATGCTATTACTCTTGGTATAGACACCGTGTACTGCGCTGTTGATAATGATGTGTACTTTCTTCCACTTTCTGGTTCATCCTGGACTCTCGGTTATTCATACCCTAATGGTACCCGCATAAATTTTCTCTACTACGATGATTTGCTTGTAGGAACAGGCACCGGACTTTACGGTCATGTGGGTCAATCGACTACAGGAATTAATGGAGAATATGTTTCATTGCCAACAAGCGTAAGCCTCTCACAGAATTATCCTAATCCATTTAATCCATCAACAAAAATAGAGTTTTCGTTACCTGATAAATCTTATGTAACACTTAAAGTTTACGATATCCTCGGAAATCTGGTAGCAAATGTTTCTGAAGGAATTTTTGAAGCAGGCATCCATAACATCAATTTTGATGGAAAAAATCTTCCAAGTGGAGTGTACATATATACTCTTACTACCGGGAATGGAACCATTAGCAGAAAACTAAACCTCCTTAAATAAAGAGCATCCTCTACCTCACTCGAAAAGAAGCCGGAGTTCATGAGAAATTCCGGCTTCTTTTTTTTATAATTCTATTCGTGCTTTAGAATTACTCTACCTGTCTGCCCGCCTGAGAGAATTTTATAAATTTCCGGAATAAACTCATCAAGTGAACGCTCCTTTTCGTAATTGACGGGTAAGACCGGTCTCCAAATACCCGCAAGTTTATTCCAAATCTCTTTTCTTAAGCTCATTGGCGTTTCAGCAGAATTTATTCCTAAAATGTTTACGCCACGTATTATAAAAGGGTAAACGGTACATTCAAATGTATTTGCGTTCGTAAGACCACAAACGGCAACAGAGCCGAACATTTTTATTGAGGGAATAAGATTGGATAATACTCTACCTCCAACCGTATCAATGGCGGCATCCCATCTTCCTTTTGAAAGTCCTTTGGGCATTTCACCAAGGAGTTCATCCCTGCTTATTATTTCATCAGAGCCAAGGGACTTAAGAAAATCATACGCCTCAGCTTTACCCGTTAGTGCAGTAACTTTGTATCCCGCTTTTTTAAGTATTGCCACGGCGAGAGAACCAACTCCTCCGCTGGCACCTGTAACCAGAACCCCGGTATCTGAGACAGAAAGCCCGTTCATCTCAAGTTTGTGGAGTGAAAGCCCTGCAGTGAACCCGGCAGTGCCAAGTATCATGGAGTCACGACAAGTTAATTCACCGGGAATCGGGACAACCCAGCTTGAAGGCACGCGTATATAACCACCAAAACCTCCGGCAGTGTTCATTCCCAGGT
>CAYTLQ010000072.1:0-3849 GCA_964438715.1 uncultured Ignavibacteriaceae bacterium | reverse complement strand
TGCTTTTCTCCGGGCGAGTACAGGCATGGTTTGTCTTTATCTTTGTAATGTGTATGCAAAATATACTGCTTTTAATTCGCTTTTCCGCCTGTATTTATTAGGGTGCTATCACTTTTTCTTTTCTTTTTTTTATTATACTTTTGCGACAGCCACCGAATGGTTGGAATAATTATAGAACAATAAGGGAACAACAAAATAAAACCCTGAAAGGGTGAAATATTTACAGAATATTACAACCTGCAATACCACAAGAGTAATTTTTCTATAAATTTTTACCCATTTTTCATGCATCAGAACAGATTTTCGGCAGAATATTAGCCTCAATATTCGTAAATTTAAAATTTAGCTATAACAATATGCCAGATATCAACTCACCGGTCGATAACGATAACAGAAATTATGACTATTCCCTTGTTCCTACGGAATACAGGAAAGAATATGAAATAATTATTTCATTAATACCGGAAAAAGTTAAAGTTCTGGATCTCGGTTGTGGCAATGGGTCACTTATGGCGCTTTTACGGCAAAAGTTAAATGTTACCGCTACCGGTGTTGAAATATCAAAATCGGGTATCGAAATCAGCAGAAGTAAGGGATTTGAAGTTTTTGATGCCAGAATAGATGAGCCATTGCCCTTTAAAGATAAATCATTCGATTTCGCGATTTGTAATGTAACTATTCAAATGGTAATGTATCCCGAAGTATTGTTAAAAGAAATGAAACGAGTAGCCACATATCAGATAATTTCATTCCCGAATTTTGCATTCTGGCGTAATCGTGTGGATATGTTTTTTAATGGCAGAATGCCCAAACCGGGAATGTTTGGCTATAAATGGTATTCCACGGGACACATACATCAGCTTTCAATTAATGACTTTAAAGAACTGGTAAATGATGTCGGGGGTTTAACTATCGAACAACATATTTGCAGAGATACTGAAAACCCTTTGAAAAAGTTACTACACAATCTTTTCCCTAATATTTTTCAGGTACTCCCGGTCTTCTTATTGAAAGCAAAATGAGTATAACAAAAAAAATCTTCTCCACGCCAGAATTAAAAGAAAAGCCTCCGGTCTTAATTGACATAGGAGCCTCAGGAGAGATACACCCTTACTGGAAAGCATTTGCAAGACATTCCTTCTGTATAGCATTTGAGCCCGATAACAGAAAAATCGGATATCTTGAAAAAGAACATTCAGGGTTTGGGAAATTGATACTATACAATGCAATTGTAACTGACACGGATGCAAAGCAAATTGAATTTAATCTCACAAAATCGCCATATTGCTCAAGTGTTCTTGAACCAAATTTGGAGTCATTAAAACACTGGCATTTTTACGAGAAGTTTATTCCTGAGAAGAAAGTTTCTTTTACTGCTGTCCGACTCACTGAAGTGCTGAAGGAACAAAACATTACATATATTGATTGGTACAAATCTGACTCGCAAGGATTGGACTTACGGTTATTCAGATCATTACCCGAATCTGTTCAAAGAACAATAAAAATAGCTGAATTCGAACCGGGAATTATGTCCGCATATCATGGCGAGGATAAAATGTTTAGTATCCTCAGTTATTTGGAAGAAAAAGAGTTCTGGTTAGCACATTTACAGATAAAAGGTCCCGTGAGAATTAACTATAAGGACTTTAAAGTTTCGGTACCTAATAATTTTATCAGAAAAATTCTTAGTTTTAATCTTCCTCATTCACCCGGATGGGGAGAAATGTTATATGTAAATAACTTTGAAAATGTTCGTGAAAAAAGAGATTTTTATCTTGGATGGCTGTTTGCTATGACAATCAGTCAGTACGGTTTTGCCTTAAACTTAGCAAAAACGGGTTTTCAGAAATTTGATGATCCGTTGTTTAACGAAATGATGAAATTATCAACGAAGAAAATACAATCACAGTTTTTTTCCTTTAAAACAATCAAAACACTTTATGAAGGGTTAAGGTATTCTCTCCGTGTATAACTTCTGCACACTATTCGACTCAAATTATCTTTCCCGAGGACTTGCAATGTATTTTTCACTCGAAAAACATTGTAAGGAATTTCATCTTTACATATTTGCCTTTAACGATAAAGCATTTACTATTCTGAAAAAACTTCAGCTTCAACACGCCACTATTATACCACTTGCAGAGTTTGAAGATGAAACACTTCTTGCAATAAAACCAACACGAAGTGTTGCGGAGTATTGCTGGACATGCACTCCATCTACAATTCTCTATGCACTCGATACATTTAATTTAGATAATTGCACATATTTAGATGCAGATTTATATTTTTACTCATCACCGGCAGTTTTGTTTCGTGAAATGGGTAAAAAATCAATTAACATTACCGAGCATCGTTATTCTCCTCAGTATTATAAAAAAGATATTAAAAATGGAAGATTTTGTGTACAGTGGGTTACGATTTTAAATAATCCACATGGCAGAACTGCACTTGAATGGTGGCGGGACAGGTGTAATGAATGGTGTTACGACCGTCATGAAGATGGTAAATTCGGAGATCAGGCATATCTTAATGATTGGGAAACACGCTTTGAAGGCGTTCATGTAATGCAGCATAAAGGTGGTGGTTTAGCCCCATGGAATATTCAACAATATGATTTTTATACTGAAGGCGATTCGATAATTGGTATTGAATTGGAACGCGGGAGAGAGTTTGAAGCAATCTTTTTTCATTTCCATTATCTTAAATACTTTACCGATGGAACTGTGGAGTTTGGCAGGCGGCATTTCTCGAAAAATGTGCTGGATATTTTCTACAGGCCATATCTCCGGCGCCTCGATGAAATGAACTCATTGGTAAATACAGTTGAACCCGGCTTTGATGCGCATGGTACAAGACCTCCTGTAAAGTCGTGGAAAACTCCCCTGATATTTCTTTACCGCAAGATGCGAGGTGTATATCATATTTACGACAAAAATTCTTTTATGAAAGTATAAATGGCACATATTATAAATCTGAAAACATTTTCCGATACGCGTGGTAATCTCACTGTCATTGAAAAAGAAATACCTTTTGATATAAAGCGTATATTTTATATTTACGGCGTTGATAATTCGGTGCGCGGAGGACACAGACATAAAACAACAGTGCAGGCGGCGATTTGTATTCATGGCAGTTGTATTGTTTCTAACGATGACGGAAAAGTGAAAAGTGATTTTATTTTAGACCACCCGCAGAAATGCCTTATTCTCGAATGCAGAGATTATCATACAATGCATCATTTTTCTCCTGATGCAGTTCTCTTAGTTTTAGCATCAACACCATTTGACCCAGAAGACTATATTTATGAACCATACCCGAACCGTTGACTACGAAAATCTCGCAAAAGTAAACCAATCTTTCACTAAGGAATTCAGCGAAAGTTTTAACGAGACGCTTGCCCGAGGCTGGTTTATTCTCGGATCATCAGTTCAGAAATTTGAAGAAGAATTTGCCGCTTATGTTGGTGCAAAATACTGTATCGGCGTAGCAAGTGGACTTGATGCTCTTATTCTTTCACTGAAAGCCCTCGACTTTAAACCCGGCGACGAGGTGATAGTACCCTCTAATACATACATTGCTACAATACTTTCAGTACTTCAGCTCGGTCTAAAACCGGTGCTTGTTGAGCCTGATATTAATACTTACAATATTGATCATACGCGAATTGAAGCGGCACTAACGCCCCGAACTCGCGCGATTATGGATGTACATCTGTATGGTAAACCGTGCGATATGATTCCGATTGTGTTAATAAAGAACAAATACGGAATTGCACTTATTTAGGATTGAGTACCGGATGAAGGACGGGAACATAACCAAAAAATGAACGGAACTGTTTGAAGAGATGGA
>CAYTLQ010000071.1:0-2638 GCA_964438715.1 uncultured Ignavibacteriaceae bacterium | reverse complement strand
GAAGGAGCGCTTCTCGTTGTGGATGCGGCACAGGGAGTTGAAGCGCAAACAATTAGTAATCTGTATCTTGCAATTGAGGCAGGTTTGGAAATTATTCCGGTTCTGAATAAAATAGATTTGCCAAGCGCCGAAGTTGACAGGATTAGACAACAGGTAATTGAGTTGCTTGGATGCAGGGACGAGGATATTTTATTAGCGAGCGCGAAGTCAGGTATCGGTATTGACGATATACTTGAAGCAGTGGTAAACAGAATACCGCCACCTTCCGGTGACCCTGATCAGCCTTTGCAGGCGCTTATTTTCGATTCTGTATTTGATGCCTATCGCGGTGCAATTGCATATATTAGAGTGTTTAACGGAGTACTCAGAGAAAAAGATAAAATAAAATTCTTTGCGCATAATAACCAACATGAAGCAGAAGAAATTGGCGTACTCGGGTTAAAAAAAATAAAAACTTCTGAGCTTACAGCCGGCAATGTTGGCTACCTTATAGCGGGTATAAAAGATGTGCACGACACAAAGGTGGGTGATACTATTACTTTGGCGAAGGGTGGTTCACCTAATCCACTGCCCGGATATAAAGAAGTTAAACCAATGGTGTACAGCGGGCTTTTCCCAACAAATTCCGAAGAATTTGAAGGGCTAAGGGATGCTCTTGATAAATTCCGGCTAAACGATTCTGCTCTCATTTACCAGCCGGAAACATCTGCGGCGTTGGGATTTGGTTTCCGTTGTGGTTTTTTGGGACTACTTCACATGGAAATTGTTCAGGAGCGGCTTTTCAGAGAATTTAATCAGTCAATTATTACCACTCTTCCCAATGTTGAGTATATTGTTTACAAAAAAAATGGTGAGCAATTAATTGTTGATAACCCGGCGCTTATGCCCGCAATTGGGGATGTGGATCATGTTGAAGAACCTTATGTTAAAGCTCAGATTGTATGTCCGAGTGAATATGTTGGTAATATTATGAAACTTGCTATGGATAAAAGAGGTGTTTATAAAAACACTACCTATATTGATCCCACCCGTGCAGATATACAGTTCGAGTTTCCACTTGCGGAAATAATTTTTGATTTTTATGATAAACTTAAGTCCACCACACGCGGATATGCTTCTTTCGATTATGAGCTTATAGGATATCGGGAATCGGACTTAGTACGCCTTGATATATTACTTAACGGGGAATCGGTTGATGCGCTTTCTATGATTGTTCATCGGTCGAAATCGTATGATTGGGGTAGAAAGGTATGCGATAAACTTAAGGAGCTAATACCAAAACAGCTATTTGAAATCAGTATTCAGGCGGCAATAGGCACAAAGGTAATATCGAAGTCGGTTGTTAAAGCCTTGAGAAAAAATGTGCTTGCGAAATGTTACGGAGGCGATATCTCCCGTAAACGGAAACTGCTTGAGAAACAAAAAGAGGGGAAAAAACGGATGAAACAGGTGGGGAATGTTGAAATTCCTCAGGAAGCTTTCCTTGCGGTTCTGCAAATAGAAGATTAGTATGCAGGAACTCTCCGATGACTCTCCGTTATACACCACTGAGGGGAAAAAAGAAAAGCACAGTTTTGTTGAAAAGTTAAAAATAGTAATTTTTGCTCTGGCAGTTGCTGTTATCCTGAAAACATTTTTTATTGAAGCATATAGAATTCCAACTGCCTCAATGGAAAACTCACTGCTTCCCGGTGATTTTATAATTGTTAATAAGGTTAGCTACAAATTAAGCACACCCTATTCAATACCTTTCTTTGAAACACCCTTAACGCCACATACGATATTTACATTTAGTGCGCCGAAACGGGGTGAGGTGGCAATATTTACGTTTCCGGGCGAAAGAAATGAAGTGGTACCTGCTGAAAGGGTAAATTATATAAAGAGGATTATCGGTTTGCCGGGTGATACTCTTGAAATAAAAAACAAGACAGTAATAATAAATGGAAAAAAACAACAAAATCCTTCATTATGCCGGTTTCGTTCAAATATCAAACCGGCGGGAGAAGAGAATCTGAAAATTTTTCCCGAAGGAGAAAGTTGGAATGAGGATAATTACGGACCACTCATTATTCCTTATAAAGGAATGAAGGTAAAAGTAACCGTATGGAATTATGCTCACTGGGCTCTTATGATAAACCGTGATGCCGGCAGGGAATATGTTACTTATAAAGACGGAATGGTACTATTTGACGGAAAAGAGTCAGAGAATTATACCTTTAAAAATGACTATTATTTTGTAATGGGAGATAATCGCGACGACAGTTTTGATAGCAGGTTTTGGGGTTTGGTTCCGGAAATAAATATAATTGGACGGGCAGAGTTCGTATATTTTTCTATAGATACATTTTCTGAGAATTTCTTTAGCGCTTTACGATTCGGCAGAATTTTCTTACCAATACAATAAAACGACTTATTTCCTCTGACTCAATATAATAGCATTCATTTCGTAATGGAAGCATTTTGACCTGTCTCAACAAGAATGATTAAATATTTAAGTCTTTTTCATAGATGTGTTCAAGGGAAGCATTTTAACAATTAACAGGGTGATTGGTTTTAGAAAAATTTCAGAGAATTTTACTATTTGCATCAAAGTAAAATTTAAATAGTCTTTCCGGTCTTTGCGTCTATTCTTTATCAT
>CAYTLQ010000070.1:0-14387 GCA_964438715.1 uncultured Ignavibacteriaceae bacterium | reverse complement strand
CACCTGTTATATAATTTGTCTTATCTCAGGATTGATTTTTTAGAACGAACAAATGTTTCTGTGTCATTAAACCCGAAGGGTTGAAATTATTATAGAATTTTCGTTAAATACCCAAATAAAACCCTGAAAGGGTGATATAATATTGGCATTGTCCGTTAGTCCGTTAGCTAACGGATTAGCCAACGGATTTTCGATCCAGAGGATTTTCAATCCAGAGGATCTTCGATTTCCCCATAACCCGGGGGTGTACGACATTTTGAGCTTAGATTTATTTTAAGAACCAAATTTATTATTATTGCAAAAATATTTACGGAGTATATGAGTAATTTCAACAAATTTGTACGGGAACTTGAACCAAACCAGATTTTTGTCTTTGGCTCAAATGTAAAGGGGGAGCATCATGGCGGTGCAGCAAAACAGGCATATGCATCTTTCGGTGCTGAGTGGGGTGTTGGTGAAGGTCTTACAGGCAGATGTTACGCCTTCCCTACCTTAGATGAAAATTTTCTGCAGGTGACTGATGAGGAATTAGTAAAAAGCCGGGATTTACTCTACGAATGTGCATTAAACAATCCCCAGTATGAATTTCTTCTAACGCCGGTTGGAACCGGTATAGCAGGGTTTCCGATGGAAAAAATACAGAAGCTTTTTGCCAATTGTCCCCAAAATATCAAGAAACTTTTCTGAGTTCATCACATTAATAACATTCGTCACAATTTCTTTTCAGTACATTCAATGTTGTGAAGAGTTACAACACAATTAAATTGTTATATCACTGCTGAGCATGGTGTGTTTTTCTTAAAGCAATTATCATCGGCTTTTATCTGCTATCCTAATCAAATGGTAATCACGACATTCCCCTTTTTATGACCTTTGTCAACATATTCATGCGCTTCTTTTATTTGTTCCAAAGTATATATTCTGTCAATTACCGGCTTCATTCTGCCTGCTAATACTAATTCTGCAAGAAATCGCAAATCATCACGCTTTTCAGGTGCCGGTCCAAAGATAAATGTGTGCTCCCCATAAATATTTTTCAGACCGGCGTTTGCCATCGTTCCAAAGTCTGCGGCAACAAGTATAATTTTTCCTCCGTGTTTCACCAAACTCTGTGCTTCCGGGACTGTTAATTTATTTACCGTTTCAAAAACCAAATCAAAATATTTCCTGAATTGCGATAGATCATCTTTAGTATAATCCAGAACTTTTTCAGCTCCAAGCTCTGACACCAGTTCTATGTTTTGTGGTCCGCACACTGCAGTAACATCTGCGCCCATATTTACCAGAAGTTGTACAGCGGCACACCCCACTGCACCGGATGCTCCGTACACTAATACTTTCTCATTTTTTTTCACTTCAGCCTTTCGTAAAAAATGCAAAGCAGTCGTTCCACCGAATGGTATTGCTGAGGCTTGAATAAAACTAATATTTTCCGGTACTTTTGTAACACAACCACCCTCCGGAATTAAACAGTATTCTGCATACGCTCCCATTTTTACACCCGTCATTGCAAACACTCTGTCGCCAATCCGGAATTCTTTTACCCCACTACCCACATCCACAATTTCGCCTGCTAGCACTGAACCTAATATTGGAAAACGGGGCTTTGAAAAACCGAAGAACAGTTTCACTACCGCAGGGTTTGCCCGTCGTATCCTGCAATCTCCTGAATTAACTGCACTAGCATTAATTTTAACTAGTATTTCATCTTGTTTTGGGATAGGCTTTGGCCATTCCCCGATCTTCAAAACTTCAGGTGAACCATATCCGGTACAGATTACCGCTTTCATAAAAGATTTATTCCTGCAATGAAAAAAACAAATATGAGTGCGTCCGTTTCTATGGCATAACCATCTGTGTATTTATTGTACCATAAAAACTTTATTTGGGAGAAAATCAAAAAAGTTTAATTAAAGATTTGATTTAAATCACATTATTAATGAACAGATGAAAACCTTTTAAACCTTAAGGATATTAATAATAACAAAAATCCAAAGTCTGTTATTAATTTTCAGTAAGAAAGGTAAAAGATGGTAATTCGTTTACATACACTGCTCTTATTTTCTTCTTTATTCATTTTTTCGTTCCAATCGATGGCACAATTGCACGGTATTCATCCATCCTGGTATCAGACTCCGAAGAGTGCAGTTACCAATACCCAGCCAAATTTACAAGGTGCAGTAGCGAATAATATGGTAGTGAAATCTGACGGTACTGTAATCTTTTTTTACCGGCAATCGGGACAAAACAAGTGGATTGCTTCTTCTGACAACGGTAATTCATGGTATAACCCGGGAAATCTGCCCGCTTCAGCAGTAACAGCCGCAGGAACTATTTCCGCCGATATCAGCACATCAGATATTATTTCTATTGCCTGGAAATCCGGTTCCTATGGTATTTCCACAGCTAATTACTCGGGAGGTCAGTGGTCTGCACCGGTAACAATAAATACTTCAACTACTACAACAAATGACACTGTCGGATTTTTGCAATTATCCGTTGACAGAAAAAACCGTATTCATATAATGTGGCAGCAGGGTAACCATAATAATTTTCAAATTACTGCCTCCTGCTGGCATTCCCGATCGGTTAATGGTGGTACAAGTTTCTCCTCTCCTTCACGGATAAGCGGTACACTTGCAGGAGATGCCGCATTCCCCGTTGCAGATTTCAGCGGAACAACATCTGATACACTTCTTATTGCGTGGAGGCAAAACATTCCGGGTATCCCTGACCCTGCGGTTATGAATTGGGATGTCTATGGATCCGTTTCAACTAATGGCGGCGAAACCTGGCAAACACCTTTCCCGATAGCAAATGCTGCCTCACCAAATCATGAGTGGGATCCTAATGTTATTGTTGACCGTAATGGTTTCTTCCATGTCTTTTATCATGAATATCATAGCAATATTACAGGTAATGACAAAACAGCTAATATTCACTACCGTTACTCTTTTGATGGCGGTACAACATGGTCATCTTCTCATGTACTCTCTGAAAATAATATTCGCAGTCATCTCATTAAAACTGCTTATGACTATACCAACAACTATGTATGGTGCGGATGGAAAGATGAAAGGGATAAGCAGAACAATAACCCTAGGGCTGATATTATGGTGGTTGGCATTAAGAATACCGGAACTCCTCTCATAGGGACGAACGAGTTTATTTCTGACCATGATACTACAGAGCTTGCATACCACAATTTTAAGGTAGGGAAAGATGGAATTCTCAGGGGGGTTTTTAATAATAGTAAAAACGGAGGCAATGGAGACACTATTTTTTATAACCAGCGTGCCACAATTACCACAGGAAATATCGAGACAACAGCACCAGTAAAGAAAATTGCCGTCTTCCCTAATCCTTCTCCAGGCATTTTATACATTGATGGCTCAACCAACAATAACAGAGAAATTACCATATATAATATCATTGGGCAGGAGGTTTACTCTCAAAACCTGACGGACTCTTACATTGACTTAAGCCGATTAGAAAAAGGTGTTTACTTTATCAGTATAAAAGAAGGAGCTGTACGGACTATCCAGAAGTTTATTAAAAAATGATAATGAACAGCAGATTTTCTGTACATTATCAATACTTGTGACTGCACACTGAAGAAGTAATGCAGTTAGTCTGCCTTACTTCTTCAGAAGCAGGTAAATGCTGATTGATGAGGTTTACCTCCCATCTTTCTCCCGATTCAAGTAGTGCGTAATTGGTCTTTGTATGAAATGTTCTTTCACGAGAATATTATTCACTGCTCGCAGAATAATTTAACTTTTAATACGCGTATTATCCAAATCAGGCAGTACAACCGTAAAAGTACTACCTCGCCCCGGCTCGCTTTCCAACGCTATATAACCACCAAGCCGTTCAGTAAGTTTTTTTGTAAGTGTTAATCCCAAACCGGTCCCTTCGAAACTTCTGTTCATTCCTTCACTTACCTGACGAAATTCTTCGAATATCATTTTATGATTTTCCTTTGGAATTCCAATTCCGGTATCGGTAACTTCAATTTTCAAATTTTCAGATATTAAATAAATATTTACCGACACTTTTCCTCTATGGGTAAATTTTACAGCATTGTTCACAAGGTTATTGATTATTGAACGAAGAGCTCTTTGATCTGTATGAAATTTTATATCCGGTTGATTGAATGAAAGGGAGAATTCTAATCCCTTTTTCTCTGCGGCATAACGGAAAGACTCAACATATTTTGTTGCCTCCGTTACAATATCTATTTCCTCACTGAAGAATTCCATTTTATCGGTTTCCATCTTTGTCAGGTCAAGAATCTGATTAAGTGTTTCACTAAGCCTGACACCACCCTCAAGTATTCGTTCAGCCATTTTCTTCAGGTTCGGATCTGTCAACTCAAGCATAAGAATTTCTGCAAATCCATTAATCCCTATTAGTGGCGTCCTTAACTCGTGGCTCATATTTGCAAAGAAATTCGACTTCATTCTGTTAGCAGCTTCTGCCTTTTCCTTTTCAATGATGAGGTCCATTATCATTTTCTTTTTTTCTGTAATATCTTCTTTTAGCGCAATAAAGTGTGAAATATTACCCTCCTCATTAAGAATAGGTGAGATGTAAACATTCTCCCAGTAAATCTCACCGTTTTTCTTTTTACTTTGAAACTCACCCCTCCAATCTCTTTTATTCAAAATATTTTCCCATAACTCAACATAAATGCGATCATCATTCAACCCTGATTTTAATATGCGGGTATTCTTTCCCAATACATCGTCCGGAGTATATCCGGAAACCTGCGTAAATTTTGGATTTACATATTCAATTGTACCGTTTCTATCGGTAATAATTATACTGACGGGACTCTGTATTACCGCTTTCGATAATTTGAGCGCTTCTTCTTCTGCTTCTCTTTTTTCAATAAACAGGCTTATTTCCAGAGCCACACTCTGTAATATATCAACATCAGTCGCGTCAAATTCCTTCTCATTCCTGTAACTCTCTAAAATTATTGCACCGGATGCCTTACCGTTTTGTAAAAGTGGCGCTCCTATCCAACATTTCGGAACTTCGCCTGTTAGTTTTATTTTTCCGCTTAGCACGAGTTCAGCTATATCCCACTTACGCAGTAAAAGGGCATTCCCATTTTTCATCATGTATCCCGGAAGACTTCCTTCCATCTCAACTTTATAGCTTGTTGGTGGCGGTGAATCTGCGGGAGAATGAAGAAGACAGTTTTGATTGTTATCATAAAACAAGATAGAAAAATAACTCAGGTCAATGAGCAGGGAGAGTTCTTTTTTTACAACAAAAACTAACTCCGAAATATTCTTTACCGAAAGAGCTGAAAATGCAATATTGTATTGCACACGCCTTTTTAGTTCTGTTTTCTTTCGTTCGCTTATATCTTCATACATTACAACAAATCGCTCGGGAGAATCTGTGGAGCCGAAAAGTGGAAACATTACAATCTTTAACCACAATTGAGCAGATATCTGATCGCCTTCAGCTTTTCGGTGGAAAAGAAAATCAGGGAAATATACTACTTCTCCTTTTCTGGCTTTGTCAAGCAAGTCTTTAAATTCCTCTTTATTTAGTTGCGGATCGCTAAATATTGAGTAAGAAGAATCCGGTCGAGCGCCGAAGAGCTGAATATATGCATCATTGACACTAATTGTATAACCCCTGCTGTCGAGCTCATGCATAGAAATCGGATTATTATAAAAAATGCTTCGTAACGCCTCTTCACTTTTTTTCCGGGCTTCGTTTTCATTCTTCAGGTCTTCCAGAAGGTTTAGCGTTGCGATATTTGTTTTACGCAGTTCACTGGACTGCTCACTAATCAAATTTTCTAATTGCTGTTGTTCGAGATAAGTCTGCTCAAATGAGCGTTTTATTCGTATCATTGCACTGAGCTGTGCTGTTAGTTCGCTGGCATCAATAGGTTTCGTAAGAAATCCCTCTGCTCCAAGTTCCAGAGCTTTTATTCTGCTATGTTTGTCTCCACGCAATGCCGTAATAAAAACTACCGGAATATGTTGTAGTTGGGCATTTTCTTTAATCATCCGGCAAATATCAAATCCATCAACTTCCGGCATAACAATGTCAAGAAGTATAACATCCGGATCTTCAGTCATAGCTACTTCAATAGCTTTTTGCGGTATTTGTGTAGTTAAAACTTTCGCTAACGGAAATGCCTCCCCGATAAGCGCTTTAAGAGTTAGAAGATTATCGGCATTATCATCAACAGCAAGTATCTTTACACTTGTATCAAGTTTTAATGAGGTAGCAGTATATTGTAACCGGATATTTTTATTTTCCATATAATACCCTCTCAATGACACTGAAAAATTCCTGACGATCGATTGGTTTAGCAATAAATGCATTAAAACCATGGGCAAGAATTATCTCTCTATCCTGGACCATCGCACTTGCAGTTAATGCAATTACCGGCGTATTCTGTAAATGAGGAATTTTCTTCATATTCAGAAATGCCTGCGTGCCATCCATAACCGGTAGTGCTATATCCAAAAGAATCAAATCAGGGCTTTCACGCCTTGCTACTTCAACAGCGTCTGCTCCATTTTCTGCTTCTATAACAATATAGTCATCTTGTAATAAAGCTTTTACTGTGAGCATATTATCAGGATTATCCTCAACAACCAGAATTTTTACTTGTTCTCCCTGTGTTATTCTACGGTTTTCGAAAGTTTTTTCTAAACGATTATCGGATGAATGTTCTTCTTTCAGAAGCATAGTCATTACCGATTGAAGGAGTTCAACTCTGTTAATATCTCCTTTCTGTAAAAGTTGTGAAATATTGTTACCCTTCAGGAATGACATCTCTTCTTTTGAAATATGTTTTGCAGTCAAAATCAACACCGGAAGTTTTTCCGAATTCTTTTGCTCCCGAACTTTTTTTAATACTTCAAAACCATCTATTTCCGGCATCATCAGGTCAAGTATCATTGCATCCGGAAGTTTTTCCGATATCATTGTAATGGCATCATTGCCATTTCGTGCTACCAATACATCAAAGCCGGCATCTTTAAGTACATCCTCAATTTGTATAATTGCCGGCTCGCTATCTTCAACAAGCAATATTCGTTTTCCTACATTTTTTATTTCTGAATTTTGAAGAAATTGTTTGCTCGGAGCATTAAAGTTTGATTCACCACTTTTTTGTGGTAGTTCTAATCCTCCCGAATAGACAACAGGGAGAGTTAATGTAAATGTTGAACCTAAACCCGGAGTACTTTCTACTGAAATCTTTGCACCGAGCATCTCAGAATATTTCTTCGCGATTGCAAGTCCTAACCCCGTACCACCAAATTTTCGGGAGGTACTCGTATCAGCCTGACGAAATTCATCAAAAATATACTGTATATGTTTTGGCTCAATACCAATTCCGGAATCGATAACTGCAATATATACAAACGCTCCTGAATGTTTTATGGTTATTCGTACGGTGCCCCTTTCGGTAAATTTCACTGCATTGCCAATAAGATTTAGTAGAATATGCTTGAGTTTTGCGAGATCGGATTCCACTTCAATATTGGTATTGTTATCCTCAACAACTATTTCCACACCTTTTGCCTCTGCCTGAGGGAGAATCAGCTGCACCGCCTCTTTTACAACCATTGTTATTCTGAACTTGCTGATTTCCATTTCAACACGACCCGATTCAATACGGGAAAGGTCGAGAATATCATTAATTAATGCAAGAAGATGTTTTCCGTTGCGTTCTATAACTTCAAGATAGCTGAGTTCCTCTTCAGGTAACCTGCCTGCAAGCTTGCGGTGTAATACGCCGGCTAATGCAATTACAGAATTTAGCGGGGTTCGCAGTTCATGACTCATATTTGAAAGGAATGTAGTTTTTAATCTGCTGGCTTCGGCAAGTTGCATCTTCTGCATTTCGAGTTCTTTATTCTGTTGATGTAATACATTAGCCTGCTGTGCTAATTCTGTTTTTTGAAATTCCAGTTCCTTATTTTGTGCCTCAAGTAATACCATCACCTCCTGAAGTTTTTTGAAAGCAAGTATCATCGAAATTCGTGTATTTATTGTATCATGAACTTCGTTAAGGAAATCCTTAATAAGCTTATTATATGGGCGTATGCTGGCTAAAGATATAACCGCAATACATTCACCCATAGAAAAAATCGGTATTGTCACTATTTCACGAGGCAGATAGGCTCCGCTCACGGCCATAAATACAAATTTGGTATCTTCCGGTATATTAGTCACAAATTCAATCCGACCCGTAGAAATAGCTTTGGCAAATTCACCTTCCGGTGCTTTACATTGCAAATCATTAATAGCCTGTACTGTTAATCCGATAGAATGCAAATGGGTTAACTGTTTACCGCTTTGGCTTACCAAAAATATTGCCGCTATTACTGATTCTGTAACTTCCAGAAGGGTTGTAATTGTTTCTTTGAAAAATCCATTCAAATCATTCTCGGAAACTTTCACATCAGATAATCGTTTCGTTTTACTGAGCAGTACAATTCTATTTTCGATAGTCTCCGCCAATAAATTAAAGGTCTCCGAGAGTTTGCCAAATTCATTATTCGAAACAAAACTACTTCGTACCGAATAATAACCATCGCGAAATCTTGTGGCTGAATTCATAAGTATGTCAAGTGGTGTTCGGATATGCCGTAAAAGAAGAACATAAGAACCAATAACCAGGAAAAACATTGAACATGCTAAAATTAAATACTGATCATCAAGTTGTTTATTAATCACTTCTGAATTCGCAATCAATTCGGCTGATTTTCCTCGTGCAAAGGCATCAATTTTTGCAAGTTTCTCTTCGGTGGCTTGAAGATATTTTTTACTAAGTAAATAATAATGGTCTTCATAATCAGTCAGATTGAAATTTCCGGACTCCACCAACCGGATAATTTCATTATTAAAAGAATAGTAAATAAGTACATCTGTACGCAGATTTGCGACATCTATTTTCGGACCAAGATAATATTCCTGAAATGTTTGAATCTGATCATCGAGAAGTGATTTATTTTGATTAATCTTTTTAATTAGTTGTGTAAGGTCGTTCATATCCTTAAAAAAAACAGCTTCAAGCATATCACTATGGATAGAAACTAAAGCCATGTGTGCAGTGCTAACAGCACTCCGTACCCTTAGAGGATGATTATACAGAATTTCAGTATTGCGATACATCTGATCAATACGCCTGTCGGCGATGAGTAATGCACCTATTACCAGCGCCAATAACAAAGCCATGCTGATAGTTAAAAGTGTGCTGATATTAAGATTTTTTATCATGACTGTTCTTTTCCTACTTCCAAAGTACCATGCAGGGAATTTCCACACGCATACTTACAGGGTAAAGTAAATTGATTAGTTTTCCTGATCATTTATTATAAATGGTTCTCTATGGATAATATGAAAGATGCCTGAGCGAGGAATAATTTCTGAAATATTTTTTTAAGAAAGTATTTCCGCTCTGTCTCACCGGTTATTATATATCCATTTTCGTTAATTGAGCGTAACAACTTCCCGATAATGAAATCACGGTATTTTTCTTTGTAATAAAAAAGAATATTAGAACAAATTATTATATCAAATTCGCAAAATATACACTCCGGCGGACAAGATTGCCTGCCTTCAATGAGATTGAATACAGTAAACGCTATTCTTTTTTGTAATTCGGGAGAAATCTTGTAAACTTCCCCTGTTTTGGTAAACCATCGTTTTAACCGTGAGATGGTGATATTCCCGAGTTCATTCTCCTGGAAAAACACCTGCACGCGCTCTTTCAAGAGCGGCAGAAGAGGAGTCAGAAGCATATATAGTAAAGTTTATGGGAGATTCTGCCTGTTGAAAAAATTCCTCCAAAAGTATTGCTGTCGAATATACTTCCTGTCCTGCAGAGCAAGCAACTGACCAAATACGAAATTCTCTTTGCTCCTGACGAAGAACATGGTATAAAGAAGGTATGATAACTTGCTCAACTACTGAGAAAGTCAGCGGATTTCTGAAAAACTCACTGTAAGTATTTTCTAATGAATGTAACAATTGTTGCAATTCAATGGAATTTATTTTAATTATTTCAAAATATTCGGCTTTCGTTCTACAACCTGAAATTATCTGGCGCTTCTTTATAGATTCTTCAATAAAATTTTCTGAATATTTTAATAATTCTATTATTGCGTCCAAAGGATAAATATCTGCCAGCATTTCGGTAAATCGTATCATTCGATAATTCTGTATTTTTCCTTCATACCCAAATCTGTACGAAGTTTATTAACCTCCTTCTTTAATTCAATCATCATAAGTTCCCTGTCAACTGTTACCTTGTGAAACTTCTGAAGTTCTTCAAGTTTACTATGAAGCTCTTCCTCCCACCGTTTTCTTTCAATAATATCCCACGCCAGATCTGCAATCTGCATAATAATTTCAACATCATCCTGAGTATAATCAGTTGATTTATTACCTACGCCAAGTACTGCGGTTATCAGTCCGCCACGAAAAACAGGGACTACTAGTTCCCTTAAAACAATTGCATGTCCTTTAGGTAAACCTTTTTTATGAGGCAGATCAGCATAACTGTTGTGGATAACGGGTTTCCTTTGATGAACCGCATCAACCCATACACCAGCCTCACTGACATTGTAATGTAATCCTGCCCCAATTGCAGTACAGAATTCATTCTTTGTTCTGGTTGACCATTCCTGCAGTGCAAGTGTTTTCTGATCGGGTAGCATAAGGTGGTAAAACCCTATCTTACTTCCGGTAATTTTTTCAAGTTCATCTAATGAATATTGCAGTAACTGTTTGGAACTATGGTTAACCGAGTAATCAATAAGTCTCGCCCTTGTTTCCCTGATTAACTCATTTTTTTCCCATTCTGTAATATCCCGTAAGAAACATACAAACTTTCCTGAACCCAATGCCTGATACTGAACATTTATTTCAACATAATATTCCGTTCCGTTTTTTCGCCTGAGTTTTGTTTCAAACCGGTCTGATCCTTTGTCAATTATTGTTCGCATATGAAGATAAATTTCCTCAGCAGATTCCTCTGCCTCAAAATCCATTATTTTCATTTTTAGAATTTCATCACGGGTGTAGCCGCTCATTCTACAATATGCATCATTAACTTCAAGAAAATTCGCTTCAAGGTCAACCAGCCAAAAGCCAAAATTTGCTGTCTGTAAAATTACCCGATATTTTTCTTCGCTTTCACGGAGTGCCTTTTCAGCAGTAATTTTTTCTGTTGTATCGAGCCCAAATGCAATAATACCCTTCTGTTCACCCTTCTCAAACATCGGACTGTTCTGCCATACGATATACCGCAACTCGCCGGACTTTGTAACAATCGGACTTTCATAATTTCTTGGCACTATTCCGGTTTCACGAATTTTTTCCACAGATTTCGAACTTGTTGATTTGTTTACAGGATATGACAATAATTCAAATGCATTTTTCCCTTTGACTTCTTCAAATAAATATCCGGTAATTCTCTCAGCCGCCCTATTAAATATTTTTATTTCTCCATTTAAAGTAATTCCAATAACCATTGTATTGGCTGTTTCGATAATATCTTCAACGAATTTCTTTGAATCTTTTAACGCCTCTTCAGCAGTCTTACGATCGGTAATATCGAGTACCTGTGAAATAAAATATTCCACTTCGCCTTTGTCGTTTTTTATTGGCGCTATCAAAACAACAGACCAGATAATCCTCCCCGACCGCGTGACAAATCGCTTTTCAAAACTTACATTAATTGCCTCACCGTTCAATATTTGTTGAAGTTTATCCCGGGAAAGCTTAATGTCCTCGTGATAGGTAATTTCATCTGTTGTCATGTTGTTGAGTTCATTTGCAGAATATTCTATCATGTTCTGAAATGCATCATTTACCCTTCGGAATTTTCTGTCTGTGCCAATTAAGCATAACCCTACTGCGGCTAGCTGAAACGACTGCCTGAACATTTCTTCGCTTTGCTGAAGTTTCTTTTCAGCATTTTTTAGCTCTGTAATATCATGGTGGTACCATATTCTACCGGCAACCTTATCGTCTATAACTAAAGGGATAAAATCAACGAGTAATTTCTTACCACTCAGAAGTTCAACTACAACCTGTTTTACCGGAACCTGGTTTTGTATAAACCTGTTCATCTCTGATACGATGTATTCGGGATCCGCAAAATTCTTTAAAATATCCGATATTATTACTTCACTTCTTTTTCCTATGAGTTCATCGGGTGTTGCGTTTAAATTAAAAAGGTTACAGTATGACTGATTAATATGTATTATTACGCCGCTTGCATCAGTCGCTATAACCCCTGAAGAAGTGTTTGCGATAAAACTATCAAGTAACTGATAAGAATTCCTCAGCTCTTCCTCCTGCCTCTTTCTGGCAGTAACATCACTAAAGATTGTGGCAAATCCTTTTTCGCTCCATGGTATCACCGAGATTTCAAAATGTTTTTCAAGTTCTGGAATATATGTGTCAATGTGAAAATGTTGTAATTCCAAAGCGGTTTTTGCATATTTTTCAAGCAATGGAGCTCTCTCCATACGATATACTTCTGTGGCAGGTTTCCCGATAACTTCTTCTCTTTTTAACCCGAGAATGCTTTCAAAAGCAAAGTTACAATTAATAATGCGATAATTAACCGGAGTACCATTATCATCATATAAAAGCTCATGCAACGCAACTCCTTCTGTCATATTATCGAAAAGCGATCTGAATTCTTCCTCCCTACGCACAATTTCATTTTGTAATTTCATACTTTCAGTAACATCCAACTTAAATCCGGCTACAAGAGGAGGTTCATCAAGCACATTAATAGGGAATATTACAGTTTGGTAATACCGGTCTTTATAATATTCATTTTTGTGGAGTGGTTTCCCTGATTCAAGGACGAAATGTTCATCTTTAATCATCCTCTCTGCAATTTCAGGGGGGAACAAATCAGATGCAGTTTTACCGATAATGTCCTCTTTTGGTAGTCCAAGAATTTGCTGATAATTGTTACTTAGATCCGTTATCTTCAATTCTTTGTCTTTAAAGTAGATGGACACCGGACTGTGCACCAAAAGACTATTAAATATTACATCGTTTCGCCTTATTTGCCGAAGAGCTTCTTTTTGACTCGTAATATCGTGCATAGTATGCACAGCACCGGCAAAATCGCCGTTTTCATCAAGTATGGGATCAACACTTACTTCGAAATATTTGTCAAGTAATTCAATCTCTACTTGTTCTCGCTTTAAAGAAATTTTAGCTTTATGTAAAGGACAGTCTTTATACGGCGAATTCTGATTATGAACGATATTATAACAATAGCAGTGTAATAGTTTTTCAGTCGAAATAGAAAAGTATTTTTCAGCGGCAACATTCGATTTAAGAATTTTCTGCTCCTTATCCAGTAGCCACACGGGATCCTGAATTGCATCAAAAGTTTGATTCCATTCCGCAACACTTTTTTTAAGCGCAATTTCTGTCTTTACCTGAAGATTTTTTATTTCTATATGCTCCAGGGCATAGGATAAGTTTTTGGCGACCTGAACTAAAAGTTGAATTTCTGATTCAGTAAAAAAATCAGTAACCGGTGAATACGCCGTAATTGCGCTGTCTGCTCTTCCCATCACATTCAGAGCCAAACAAACTGAAGCCTTGTATCCCCGCGCAAGCGCTTTTTCTCTCCAAGGAATCATTATCGGATCTTCAGCAATATTATTGCAATAGTAATATGTTCCTGATTTCAGTGCTCTTCCGGTTGGTCCTAATGCTGTTATGGTTTCATCAACAGTGATGGTTACATTCTCGAGATAACCATTATCATTCCCCTCAATAATCGTTGGTATTACCTTTTTTGTTACCGGATCTACTTCACCGAACCAAACCATAAGAAAATTACCTTTTTCAACCAGCAACCGGCAAATTTCCCGTATCAGTTGTGACCGTGATTCCTGTCGGAGTATTACCTGATTTAATTCACTAATCAGCGAATAAGTTCTGTTCAACTGTTTCAGTGACTCATATTCGCTATCTATCGTTTCGCTCTTCTGCAAGGCTATCACCGATGCGCCCTGCTCAGTTGATAGTATATTTTTCAGGTGAAATGTTGTTTTATCAGATGAAGTGTGTAAGTTAACTTTTAACTCTTTACTGATGTTTTCTTTCCCGATCAATACATCGATTTCCTCCGGTGTAATCTCGGGGAGAATGTTTGAAATCCCCTGCCCAATCAGTGAATCCAACTTTTCTTTGAATAATTCCGATGCGGCATTATTAATCTTTAAAATCTTACCTTTTGAAGAAATCAGGAATAACGGAGAAGGACAGTAATCAAATAGTTCCTTGGAATTTATATCTGGAAGTGAATTGGTAGATGGTTTGATACCGATTTTTCTCTTATACCCATGTTT
>CAYTLQ010000069.1:0-19267 GCA_964438715.1 uncultured Ignavibacteriaceae bacterium | reverse complement strand
ACATATACATCTACAGATTACCGTGAGTATATAGAGAAAAGAAAATTATTCATAGAAAAATATCGTTATTCAGAACCTGATGCTGTTAGAGTTTTTCGTAATGATGAGCATATTAAAACTAAATGCTCTCTCCCAGCTTTTCTGTATCACTTTATAAACACAAGTAATGCTATAGATATAACATTAAGAGAGGTAAGAAGACGTACTAATGCAATAGGATGTTTTTAAAGTGTAAGAAGCCTTGATAAAACCTTCTTCTTAATCAGTAATTTTATTAATCAGACTATGGGCAATGCCTCTTTTGTTAATAATCTTGCTTTTACACAATTTTAGGAACTTTATCGTAAATAGAAGGGGTATTCCACTTCTGATTATACTGTTAACATCTATTCTATTACTTTGAAAACCGAGTCTAAGACTGTACCATCTACCCACTTAACAACTGCAACGACTTTATTTTTATCAACTTTCGGTTTACGCGGTTTGCCTCCGCAGATTCTATCCACTTCGGCTTTTATTTCAGTAATTGGTTTCACCGGAAGACCCGAACCTTCAACTGCTGAGAGTAAGTCTTGTCTTAACGGATTTATTGCAATTCCTCTTTCTGTTATAACTAC
The DNA here is from genome assembly GCA_964438715.1 of uncultured Ignavibacteriaceae bacterium. Classification (GTDB taxonomy): domain Bacteria; phylum Bacteroidota; class Ignavibacteria; order Ignavibacteriales; family Ignavibacteriaceae; genus CAYTLQ01. The sequence goes on along the minus strand of CAYTLQ010000069.1, from coordinate 18,650 downwards.
ATCGATAAGTTCTCCGGGACCGCACAGAGTAGTTACCTCATCAAGTATTACAGGAATACGGTCACGGAAGGACGGAATTGCCAGAATAGTACATTTCGAGTAGAGACAATTTTGCCATCCGCCTATACCGTGTAACAATAAACCATCGGAATGTGTTACAACATTCGCATTGAAGTTTATATCTACTTCTGTGGCTCCGAGTACTGCAACATCCACAATTGAAGCAAAGTTTCCTTTACCGTGGAAATTATAACTTGTAAATGGACTTGTATTAACATGCCTTGGATTCTCTCTCATACTGCGTACACCATCCAGATCGAATGTCTGACCATCAAGTATGTAATCAGTTAAACCTTCTTCCAAAAGCTGAACTAAGTATTTTGTACTGCCTCCGCGAACAAAACGGGCTTTCACACCTTTCGCTTTCATTCGCTCTTTGAGAAAAAGCACAAATGCAAGGTTTGTTCCCCCGGCGCCGGCCTGAAATGAAAAACCGTCTTTCATTATTCCGGCGGCTTCAATAAACTGAGCAACATATTCCGCAATCAGTAACCTGTCAGGCGACTTTGTTACTTCAGTTGTACCTGAAACAATCTTCGATGCATCGCCAAGGGAGTCAATTTTCACAACATAATCAACATTATTACCTTGTATCTGCCATGGAATACAGGGAAATGGTACAAGGTTGTCGGTAACAACAATCACCTTATCTGCATATTCGCTATCACCTAATGCAAATCCGATTAAACCGGATGCCGATTTACCATTCACACCATTTGCATTACCAAATGGGTCGGCTGTTGGAGCGGCAATAACAGCAATATCGATATGTACTTCACCATCCTGAATTGACTGATACCTGCCGCCATGTGAACGCAAAACACCTATACCCTTCATTTTTCCCATCGAGGTAAACTTCCCAAGCGGACCGTTCATACTACCTTCAATGTGATGAATTGTGCCATCTTCAAGGTACGGGATGAGGTGCTCGTGGCATGGGAATGATGCACTGGGAAACCAGCGAATATTTTTTATCCCTAATGATTTGATGGTATCAAATAAAATATTGGTCAATATATCACCATTACGCAGGTGATGATGTGTAGATATTGTCATACCATTTTTAATGCCTGCTTTTATCAATGCTTCGCGAAGACTTTCCACTACCTTATTACCATCTTCAGGATAATCGATACAACTTCTCACCGGTGGTTTTGCCTTATACCCTGATGGTTTGTACTTATTTACTCCCTTAAAAGGAATTTGTTTCTCACCGTTTACTTCCACAGGCACCATTCTACCTGCGGCGTTTTTTACAAATTTCATTTTTGTTTTCATTTTGAATCTCAGGAATTAGGTTTCAGTTCATCCAGTTTTCAGGTATCAGTTTATTCTGGATTGCAAGGCTGATGGTTCTTTGTGCCCGCTTAACTACAGGTGCATCAATCATTTTACTGCCAAGTGCAACAACGCCCAGTCCTTTTTGTTGTGCATCTTCAAACGCCAAAACGATTTTTTTTGCCTTTTCAATTTCTTCAGTTGTCGGTGCAAGTGCTTCGTGCACTACTTTAACCTGTCTGGGATGAATAACTCCTTTGCCTTCAAAACCCAGAGATTTGGCTTCAATAACACTTGCCCGCAGTCCTTCCATATCCGTGACATCCGAAAATACCGTATCAATTGCCTGAATACCCGCCGCTTTCGCAGCATTAACAACGGCAGAGCGGGCAAAAAAACTTTCCTTTCCTTCCAAAGTGCGTTGTGTGCCTATATCGGCAGTATAATCCTCCAGTCCAATAGCAAGAGCACAAATTCTTGGGCTGGATGAGGCAATCTCCCGTGCATACATAACTCCCCCGGCACTTTCAATTATTGGCATCAGAAATGAGTCACATTGAATTCCCTCCCGTTCCTCGACTACGGAAATATAATCCTCAACTTTAGAAATATCTTCCGGTGATTCCACTTTAGGAATAAGAATAACATGTACATTTTGAGGCAGTATCGCATCCAGATCTGAGTAGCCTAACGGAAATTGGTTGATGCGCACCATTCTTTCACAGCCATAAAAATCAATACTTCGCAAGGCATTACGAACAAGAATTCTTGCACTGTCCTTCTCCGGTGGAGCAACACTATCCTCCAGATCTAATATCAGGGCATCTGGTCCGTGTAGTCCTGCATTAATAAAAAACTTCGGCTCATTACCCGGTAGATATAGCCGTGAACGCCTTAGCCGGTCAATAGTCGTAGGTTTATCATTTCCCGGTAAAAGCTCTGTGAGAAATTCTGTTCTTATATCAGGAAATAATCTTTTAACGGCTGATTCGAATCTCGCCGCAAGAACAAATGGCAAGGCGCCGGCATCCTCCACAGTAACCTGAACGCCTTTTAATTCAAAAAACGAAAGGAGCTTCTCCATTTGTGCATGTATTGCATCACCATAAAGAGCACCAACTTTGCTTTTAATGGAAATAGAATTTTTACTGAACTTCCGGTATGAAAGTTCGATGTAACAGTCTGAGCGTACCTGTTCGCCTCTTTTTCCGGCACCTGCTGTTAAATTCTCGTTTTTCATAGTAATTACTCAATTATATTTTTCGTTTGCCGTATCATATTTTCAGTTTTTGCATAAATTCAACGGCTGAATATCTATCGCAGTCAAAAATAATTTCCTGAAGCAGTTTCTGTTTTTCACCGGACAAGTATTCTGCGGATAGTGCATTGAACTTATTACTTAAATCTTCCATTGTCATTGGCTCTCTCGGGTCACCCTTCGGAAATTCAAGATATTCAGAATATACATTTCCGTCGTTGGTTTTAATAGTAACCTTCGAGGGCTGTTTTGCCGGGAACATTTTTTCAAATTCAACTGATGCTTCGCCTTTTATTTTATCAATAACAGAGAATAAAACAGGATCTTTAAGTTTTTCTTCTGAAAAGGTTTGAGTTGTAATTTTACGGTCAACGATAGCCGCGGCAATACAATATGGCAGTGGATGATCTGCTGTTTCTGTGGAATCAGGCCGAGATTTATGCGGATCAACTAATATATCGCAGGCTCTTGCAATTGTTGTAACCGTAACAGATTCTATATTCTCCGGTTTAATATCATTTTTAATTACCGTTTTTAGCGTGGCAGTTATGTGTGTATGTGTCAGCGCCTCTGTCGGAAATGCCTTCATACTGCATTCCAATATTTTAAACCTGCTTCCTAATTCACGAAAAAGAGCATCCACATCCCATGCCGGGCCAAAAACATCCATCAACCCTTCTTTTCCCTCAAAGATTGCTTCGGTTCCCGTGTAGCCTCTTTGAGCCATTAATGAGGCCATAACACCCGACTGTGTGGCCATTGGATCAACAGTGTTTTTCATCATTGTTAATTTTCCTGCAGTCGGACAACCAATTGTATGATTATGACATCCACTTATACCTATTGCATTCACCATCTGATCAACCGTTAAACCCATTACTTTGCCTGCTGCAATCGGCGATACAAACTGAGTAAGAGTTGCGTGATGCCATTTCCTCTCTCGCACACCCGGTTTTGCAAATTCGCATAATCTCTGCTCAAACTCATAAGCAAGAATTATCCCCACTAATACTTCTTTCATAGAAACGCCGGACATTTCACCTGCGGCAATTGCCGCCGGAATAATATCCGACGGGTGTGACGGATCTTCTTTCCAATATATGTCGTTAAAGTCAAGAGCCCTTATCATGAGTGCATTAAGAAAAGCGGCGTTAACCGCCGGCATCCGTTTTCCCGTGCCAATTATTGTTGCTTCTTCCTTACCGCCAATAGTTGTATAAATATCGTTTATTATTTTCACATCTTTTGTATTTAATGCGCCGTATGCACAGCCAATAGAATCATAAAGATACCTTTTTGCTTCATGAAGAACATTTGCCGGAATGTCTTCATACTTTAAGCTCACTGCATACTCTGCAATCTTTCTTGAAATTGACTTTTCCATATTTCTGCTACTTTTTCATTATCTGATAATTATTTTTGTTAATTTTTAGTAAGTCGATTCTTAACCCAGTTTTCCAGTCCTCCTTCGAGGATCAATTCCTGAGCTGGTTCACCTACGGGATCGATTGAATACTTCTTCCCATCGAAAGACAGCTCAGATATACTAAAATTCACTTCAGCATATAATTCGGTTCGCTTACTAAGTTTACCAGTACCAAACTTACTCTTTAGATCTTTAATAAATTCAGGACACTCAATAAGTAAGAATCCGTTATTTAATGCATTTCTCTTATATGTCTCATTAAATGAACCCGCTATAACGAGTTGAATCCCCTTATATTTGAGAGCTGTGGCCGCTTGCTCGCGCGAGCTTCCGGTACCGAAGTTGAAGCCTCCTGCAAGAATGTCACCCTGCGATACAAGAGTCCGGAATTCCGGATCATAATTTTCCATTACTACAGCGGCTTGTTGTTCAGGGGTGAAATCATCCTGATATGTGTACTTACCGGGATAGATACCATCGGTATTAAGATTATCCTGATGACACCAAACCACAACCCCTGTGATTTTTTCCGGAAAACCTTTTAATAATTTTACTGTTTTTTGTTCAATCAGAGTTCTTTTCTTTGAATAAATTTCTGCTTTTATAGGTACATCAGGCATTTTGAATGGTGCGTCAATTTTTCCACTTAATGCTGATGCGGCTACAACTGCAGGTGAAGCGAGATACGCAAATGCATCCGGAGAGCCCATTCTTCCCCTAAAGTTTCTGTTTGTTGCCGAGATACCGACTTCCCCAGCCTCGAGTAATCCTCTGCCGAGACCTATACACGGACCACATCCCGGTGGCAAAACGGTTGCCCCGGCATCAAGAAGAATTTGCCATGTTCCGTTTTGTTCACAGTTTTGTTGTATTTCGGATGACGCCGCCGAAATGTAAAATTGTACATGACCGGCTATTTTCTTCCCCCGCAATACTTCAGCCGCCTCTTCAAAATCCGACTGCCTGCCGTTAACACAGGAAAGTAAGTATGCCTTGTCAATTTTTATCTCTTTTTCTTTGAGAGAATAGACGCTGTTTATTGTTTTCACTGTGTTAGGGCCAGAGACCATTGGAGCAATCGTCGAAAGGTCTATACGAATAATTTTAGCATAATATGCTTCTGCATCTGCCTCCGGCATTTCGGCCAGAAGTTGGTTAAATCGCTCAATATTCATTCGTGGATGGCGTCCGTTGCCATCTATATCCGACTGCACGCCCTCCAGTCCCCTCTTTTCAATATAGAGCACTCTTTTTTTAAGCCAGTCAAACAATTCGCTATCTGCCGGAAAAACACCCGCCATAGCGCCCCATTCAGTTGTCATGTTTGCAATTGCAAGTCGTTCATCAACACTGAGATGTTGAACACCTTCTCCGGTAAATTCTATTGCGTGATTAAGTACTTCATCATTGTTGAAATAACCGCAAAGTGCAATAATTATATCTTTACCTTTTACTCCCGGTCTGGGTCGATTGACTAATTCAACCTTAACAATTGGCGGTACCTGCCACCAGGTTCTGCCCGTTGCCCAGATTGCCGCAGCATCGGTGCGTACTATTGGAGTACCGAGACATGAAATTCCACCATACATATTTGAATGACTGTCGGAGGCTACAACCATATTTCCCGGAAATGCATAGCCCTCTTCAATCATTATCTGATGTCCTATACCACGACCAGCCGGATAAAAGTCGTTTCCCATGGTGCGTGCAAACTCTTCTATCTTTTTGTATTTCTCCAAATTTTTTTCTGAGGTATCCTGCACATTATGATCTAAAGCAAAAACCACTTGTCGTTTGAATGCAAGTGAAGTAGCTCCTATTGAACGAAATTTTGGTATCACCGCACCTGTGTTATCATGGGTCATCACATAGGCAGGTTTAATTGAAATATAATCACCTGCATGAACTTCGGTACCTTTAGATATTCCTACAGCAAATTTCTGTGCTATTTTTTCTATAAGAGTCTGTGGCATTTTTCCTCCTCATTCAGGCTTTAAATGGATCAAAGCTGACAAAATCTGCATGATGTACGATAATCGACTCAACAGTTCTCATACCCAGATCGCCTTCTTTCGAATGTGTGGCTATGATATGCTGTACTTCAGGAGGTACCCCGAAACGATCTGCAATAGCAAGACCACTGAAAGGATGCCTAACTAATTTTCCTGCATGACTTGTTCTCAGTTTGCCATCAACGATTTCATATTCCAGAAGTTTGCCGACATCAATAAGAATAGCCCCAGCAATAAGATAGTCCATATTTATTGTAAGAGCATCACCAAAGTTTTTCTTCATAATATTTGCAATTTCTATCGCTAACTGAACGGCTGTTCTCTTATGGTTCATGAATGAAATTGTACAGTCCTTAAGCAGAAGTGAGAACGGAATAACCTGCAGATCTTCAATACTAAGTACTGAATTTTCAATCGCATAAATCCAGCATTGAAGAGTTTTTTCCCGCAGATCTGTATCTTGTATCAAATTTATTTCAGGCCAGATTTCTAATACTTTATTTCTCATACATATCTCTGAGATGGTTCTATGATGTGTTGTAATGTAGGACTAATTTGATAAATGCTGTTGCCGGGGCGCTACGAATTTCATTTTCCTGAACTCAAACCACAAAGCAACAGCATTATTTGAAATGTATTTCTTTTTTCCTTTCAAAGTTTGGCAATAATTGCATCAGTCATTTGCTGAGTTGTACAGGCGCCTTTTGTAAAAACATCCGGACCTCCTTTTAACTTCAGCATATCATAAGTTTGTACTTTGCCTTCTTCAATCACTGCAGAAATAGCATTCTTAATTCTTTTCGACTTTTCTTCTTCACCAATATGTTCAAGCATCATACAGGCAGAGAGAATCATTGCAATAGGATTAACTATTGACGGATTAAGTTCCTGATACTTTGGAGCCGAGCCGTGTGTAGGTTCAAAAACAGCCGCATCATCACCCAGATTTGCACTGCAAGCGAAGCCCAATCCTCCAACCAGTCCTGCAAATGCATCACTGATTATATCACCGAACATATTTTCTGCAACAATTACCCCATAACTTTCCGGATTCTTCGTCAGCCACATCATCTGTGCATCAATGTTTGTGTCCCATAATGCAATAGTCGGAAATTCTTTCGCAATTTTTTTAGCTTCTGTCATCATCATCCCGGAAGTCTCACGCAACACATTTGGTTTTTCGCAAACTGTAACATTCGTGTAGCCGAATTTTTTCGCATATTCAAATGCTGCTCTGATAATTCTTTGACAGGCCTTTCGGGACATTATCCTCGTAGAAATCGCCAGATCTTCACTTGGAACATGACTGAATGCCTTCATTTTTGGATGCGTTTCAAGTGCAGAGCGAACATCTGCCGGTGGATTTGTCCATTCGACTCCGGCATATAATCCTTCGGTATTCTGCCTGAAGATAACGCAATTTACATTTGGTTCTTCAAATCCATTTCCTGTGGTTCGACGAATAAAATTCAGAGGATTATTTTTGAATGAAATGCAGGGACGAATACATATATCGAGGTTGAATATCTGGCGGAGACCTACTATCGGGCTAAAATAGACAAAACCTTTACCTCTGAGTGAAGGATCAAGTTCTTTGTCAGCGGCATCTTTCGGCTTGCTTGTAATGGCTCCGAATAGACCAATTTTATGTTGTTTAAGTAAATCGATAGTTCTTTGTGGTAATGCATTCCCTTCACTGCACCAAAAATCCCATCCAATATCTGCGTGAACATATTCTGCATCAAACCCAACTGCATCAAGTACTCTGATGGCTTCAGGTAATACGGTTTTTCCAATACCGTCCCCCGGCATAGAAACTATAGTGCGCTTCATAAAGCTTACACCCCTGTAATAATAAATAAATATGTGATATTCAAAATTACGAGATTGTGAACTCTCAAACAACCAACGCAGGAAAAGTTGTAAGATTGATTTATCCAACCGCAACGCATACGAATACCTTCTGCAGTTTTAGGTGTTCACCCAACCTCAATTCCCTTTTATTTCGCTTGATTGAATGCCTCACAAAGTAATAAAGCGGGAAAAATTGCCGGCTATCCAGAGTTTTCAAATTTCACGGAAAATTTAGTCCTTGATTAAAAGGGTAACGATTGTATTGAAAATACACTGTTAGAATTCTTTTATTTTTCTCCATCTCAGCCCGATAAATTTCATAATAGCTTAGTGAATCGCTGTTGTAAGATACTGCATCATTTAACACAAAAAAGAATAAATAGTAAACTAACCGGAACTTTTATCTTGACTTTTTTGTATAGATTAAATAAGTTTACAACATATTTATTCAGTTATAGGCAATGGAATGAGTGTTACCGAAGTTAATGAAATTGAACAACTAACGAATCAGGAATATAAGTACGGATTTGTTACTGATGTAGAAACTGATGAGGCTCCAAAGGGCCTCAATGAAGATATCATCAGATTTATTTCAAAAAAGAAGAATGAACCTGAATGGATGACCGAATGGCGATTGAAAGCATTCAGGCATTGGCTAACTATGGAACAGCCTGAATGGCAGAATGTCAGTTTCCCAAAAGTAGATTTTCAGGATATTATCTATTACTCGGCACCTCGTAAGGGTAAAGCAGTAAATAGTTTAGATGATGTGGATCCTGAGATAATTAAAACTTTTGAAAAGCTTGGAATACCATTAGAAGAACAAAAAATTCTTTCCGGTGTTGCTGTTGATGCTGTATTCGATAGTGTTTCAGTAGCTACTACCTTTAAAGAAAAACTTGCTGAAGCAGGTATAATATTCTGCCCTATCTCAGAAGCGATACAAAATCATCCCGAGTTAGTTAAGGAGTATCTTGGCTCTGTAGTTCCTTACACTGATAATTTTTATGCCGCCCTGAATTCTGCAGTATTTACCGATGGTTCTTTTGTTTACATCCCAAAAGGCACACGCTGTCCGATGGAACTTTCAACCTACTTTAGAATTAACGCTTCGAAGACCGGACAATTTGAGAGAACGCTAATTATCTGTGATGACGGAGGTTATGTAAGTTATTTAGAGGGATGTACTGCCCCTATGCGCGACGAGAACCAACTCCACGCCGCCGTTGTTGAACTTGTTGCTTTAGAGAAATCGGAAATAAAATATTCCACAATTCAAAATTGGTATGCCGGCGATAAGGAAGGAAAAGGAGGTATTTATAATTTCGTTACAAAAAGAGGTGCCTGTCGTGGTGCAGGATCAAAAATTTCCTGGACTCAGGTAGAAACCGGCTCTGCTATCACCTGGAAATACCCAAGCTGTGTTTTACAAGGTGAAGGTTCAATCGGTGAATTTTACTCAGTAGCCGTCACCAATAATTTTCAGCAGGCTGATACGGGTACTAAAATGATACACCTCGGGAAAAACACAAAAAGCACAATAGTTTCAAAAGGTATTTCCGCAGGTAGGAGTAACAATACTTACCGTGGTCTGGTAAAGGTGAATAAAAAAGCTGAGGGCGCACGGAATTACAGCCAATGCGATTCACTGTTAATTGGTGATAAGTGCGGCGCACATACATTCCCCTATCTCGAAGTGAACAATCCCACTGCTATTGTTGAACATGAAGCTACTACATCGAAAATAGGCGCTGATCAGATCTTTTATTTAAACCAAAGAGGTCTCTCTACTGAAGATGCAGTAAATATGATCGTAAACGGCTATTGTAAAGAAGTATTTAAAGAACTTCCAATGGAGTTCGCTGTTGAAGCGCAGAAACTTCTCAGCGTAAGTCTCGAGGGAAGTGTAGGATAATTTTTTAAGTAAGGAAGAACAATGTTAGAAATCAGAAATCTGCGCGCTTCAATTGATGGCCGCGAAATACTTAAAGGTATTAATTTAACTGTAAATAAAGGTGAAACCCACGCAATAATGGGGCCTAACGGCTCCGGAAAGAGTACGCTTGCTCAGGTTCTTGCCGGAAGAGAAGAATATGAAGTACTCGAAGGTGAAGTTCTTTTCAACGGGAAAAATCTCCTTGAAATGGCTCCTGAAGATCGTGCCCGTGAAGGCGTGTTTCTTGCTTTCCAGTATCCGATTGAGATTCCGGGAGTGTCTAATACAAATCTTCTGAAAAACGCTTTAAATGAAATCCGGAAATACAGAGGTCAGGAACAACTCGATACAATGGAATTTATAAAGTTAGTAAAAAGTAAAATGGCGTTGGTGGAATTAAGTCAGGATCTCTTGAGTCGTTCTGTTAATGAAGGCTTCTCAGGCGGCGAAAAAAAGAGAAATGAAATATTTCAGATGGCTGTGCTTGAACCTTCGCTCGGTATTCTTGATGAAACTGATTCAGGACTTGATATCGACGCGCTTCGCATAGTTGCGGGTGGGGTAAATAAACTCCGCAATGAAAATAACGCTTTTATAGTAGTCACACATTATCAGCGTTTGCTCAATTATATCACTCCCGATTTTGTACATGTCCTATTTGATGGCAGAATAATTAAATCGGGCGATAAAAACCTTGCTCTTGAACTTGAGGAAAAAGGTTATGATTGGGTGAAAGAACATGTCTCCGAATTTATTGCAGGCTAATTACATTACGAGGAAGACAAAAGAAAAACGATATTATGAATAAATCCAGAACCGAAGATTTAAAAAGTTTCTTTAAAGAAAACTTCAATACTTTCGAATCATCACTTAATGGTGACAGAGCATCCTTACTACATTCAATTCGTAAATCAGCTCTGGAAAGATTCAATACTCTTGAGTTCCCGACAACATCATCGGAGGAGTGGAAATACACTAATATTAATCCTTTGCTCTCTACGGAATTCGAAGCGACTTTACCGGAGGATTCCGAAATTACTGCTGAACAGTTAGGCTCTTTTCTATTTGATGATGCCGATTATCACACTCTTGTATTTGTTAATGGTGCTTTTAAGCCGGGACTTTCACGAATCTCTACGGGTAATGGTCAGATTACCATTACTACATTAAAAACTGCATTAAAACTACACCCGGATCTCGTTTACAGGCACCTGGCAACACTTGCAAAAACTGAAAACAGTATTTTCAATTCTTTAAATACTGCATTCCTCAATGACGGTGTATTTGTTTACCTAAAAAACAATGTCATTCTCGAAAAACCTTTACATGTTTTGTACATTCAAGCCGGTAAGCGAGCAACTGTTAAACATCCGCGTAACCTCTTTATACTCGGCTCCAATGCACAAATGAAAATCATTGAGAATTATGAGACAGTAGATTCGGAAGTGTATTTCACGAATGCTGTTACAGAAGTAATTATGGGTGAAAATGCACAGCTTGAGCATATTAAAATACAAAATGAATCGCTCGGATCGTTTCACATTTCCACAATTGAAACTCAACTGGAACGGGACAGCCGTTATACTTCATATAACATAAATTTTGGAAGCCGGATTGCAAGAAATGATCTGAACGCACGATTTATTTCTGAAAATGGCGAATGCAATCTGCACGGGCTTTATCTTGCTAATGAAGGACAGTTGATTGACAACCACACACTCATGGATCATGCAAAAGCCCATTGCCAGAGTAACGAACTTTATAAGGGAGTGCTTAATGGAAACGGCAGAGCGGTTTTCAACGGAAAGGTGAAGGTACACCCTGATGCTCAGAAAACAAATGCGTATCAGCAGAATAAAAATATTTTGCTCTCCCCTGATGCTCGGGTTGATACAAAACCTCAGCTTGAGATTTTTGCTGATGATGTGAAGTGTTCCCATGGAGCCACTATTGGTCAGCTTGATTCTGAAGCAATGTTCTATCTTCGCTCACGAGGCTTTAGTCCCGAATTGGCAAGAGCAACTTTGGTGTTTGCCTTTGCCAGTGATGTCGTTCATTCCATTTCAGTTAATCAGGTTCGTGAGTATCTGGAGAACCGGATTGCTGAAAAGCTCAGTGAGTGATTTTTATTTGGTAATTTCTAATTAAAATACCCGGAAAATTTTGCATACTGTTTTGAAAAACACTACTTCATCAGACACTTTCGATGTTACGGAAATTCGAAAAGATTTTCCGATACTCAGTACCCAGGTGCACGGCAAACCATTAGTATATCTTGATAATGCCGCCACTACGCAAAAGCCGCTTAGTGTAATAACGGCATGTAATTCCTATTATTTGAATACTAATTCTAACATTCATCGCGGGGTTCATTATCTCAGTCAAAATGCCACAAAACAGTATGAAGAAAGCAGGAAGAAAATTGCATCCTTTATAAATGCTCCCTCAGAAAAACAAATTATTTTTACAAGGGGCACAACCGAATCTATTAACCTCGTTGCTTCATCGTTTGGAAGAAAATTTATAGGAGAGGGTGACGAAATCATAATTTCTGCTATGGAACATCATTCCAATATTGTTCCATGGCAAATGCTTTGCGAAGAGAAAAAAGCAATTCTTAAGGTCATACCAATCAGTGATTCGGGTGAATTAATCATTGAAGAATTCCGAAAATTGCTCTCTAATCGTACAAAACTTGTTTCATTAGTTCATGTTTCCAATTCACTCGGCACTATTAATCCTGTTGAAGAAATAGTAGAGTTGAGCCGTAGCTCAGGTGCTAAAGTGCTTATTGATGGCGCACAAGCTATTCAGCACATATCAGTTGATGTTCAGGCGCTCGACTGTGATTTTTATGTTTTCTCCGGACACAAACTGTATGGTCCCACCGGTATTGGAGTTTTATTTGGTAAAAAGGATTTGCTTGACGCAATGCCACCATATCAAGGCGGTGGTGATATGATTGCCTCTGTAACCTTTGAAAAAACCATATATAATGATCTCCCCTATAAATTTGAAGCCGGAACCCCGAATATCGAAGGCGTTATCGGGCTGGGTGCGGCAATTGACTACATAAATTCGGTTGGCTTTAATGCAATCAAAAAATATGAAGATGAACTTTCAGTTTTTACTTTAGATGAACTTTCAAAAATTGATAATCTGAAACTCATTGGTACTGCAAAGAACAGAACCGGTGCATTCTCATTCGTACTTGAAGGAATTCATCCTCACGATATCGGTACAATTATGGATTTTGAAGGGATTGCGATTCGTACGGGGCATCATTGTACTCAACCGGTAATGAAAAGATTTAATATTCCGGCCACTGCACGAATTTCATTAGCATTCTACAATACAAAAGATGAAATATCCTTTGCCGCTGAAGCAATAAGAAAGGTTTTCAAGGTGTTCGCATGATAAACCCCGATTTGCGCGAGTTATACCAGCAGGTTATTCTTGATCATAATAAAAACCCAAAAAATTTCGGGAAATTAGAGCATCCCACACACGATGCTGAAGGTTTTAACCCACTTTGCGGCGACCACCTTCATCTTTATCTCGTAGTAAATAATGGGGTTGTTACTGATGTAAAATTTGAAGGCTCGGGTTGTGCAATTTCGAAATCTTCCGCCAGTTTAATGACCGAGATTATTAAAGGAAAATCTATCGGGGAAGTGGAGAGGATATTCAACCGCTTTCACGACATGGTAACCGGCAACTCCTCTGATAATGATACATTTGAGGATCTTGATAAACTTGCCATCTTACAAGGGGTAAAGGAATTTCCTGCTCGTGTAAAATGTGCAACATTAGCATGGCACACACTCGAGGCCGCAGTAAGAAACGATCAAAAAACCATAACCACAGAATAACATGGAACAAAAAAATATTGAGGAACTTCAGGAAAAAGCTATAATGGTCCTAAAGACCTGCTATGATCCGGAAATTCCGGTTGATATCTGGGAGTTAGGACTTATCTACGAACTTCGTTTTGATTTGGAAGGTAATCTTACTGTTATCATGACATTAACCTCACCGATGTGTCCGGTGGCAGGAACTCTTCCGGGAGAAGTACAGCAAAAACTTGAAAAAATACCCGGAATTGGAAAAGTAAAGATTGAACTCGTCTGGAATCCGCCATGGCAGAAAGAAATGATGAGCGAAGTTGCAAAAGTTGAACTCGGATTTTTTTAACGATACCTATATAACAGAAATGGAGTAATTAATGTTAAATGTATTATCTCGTCCGCCAATGTATGACGAAGACGCCGTAAGGCCAATGCGCGAAGAATTAATGGCTGTTGGGTTTGAACAGCTTCTCTCTCCTGAAGCCGTAGATTCTGCTATAAAAGTCAATGACGACAAAACAGTTCTTTTAGTTGTAAATTCAGTTTGCGGTTGTGCGGCAGGCGGAGCTCGTCCCGGTGTTTCACTTGCATTACAAAACGATATCATTCCCGACCGCCTTGTAACAGTATTTGCCGGTCAGGAAAGAGATGCCGTAGATCGCGCACGCAGTTATATTACTGGCTATCCACCATCCTCGCCGAGTATGGCTTTATTTAAAAATGGTGAGCTACTTCACTTCCTCCCCCGATACGAAATTGAAGGATATACTTACGAACAAATTGCCGCAAAACTCGTTGCTGTATTTAATAAATATTGTTCAGCAAAAGGTCCTTCTGTAAGTCCGGAACAGTATAAAGAAATAGTTCATGCAAAAGCCTGCGGCTCCAAAATACCGCCTTTCAAAGGGAATTGAAGGGGTGTTTCATCGATGAAATTCAGCACACAGGAAGAATATGGTCTTCGGTGTCTCCTGCGAATTGCAAAAAATGAATCAGGGGATGGACTTACCATCCCCGAGATTAGCCAATTAGAAGGTCTCACGCAGGCAAATGTCGGTAAACTTTTGCGTATCTTAAGAATGGGCGGATTTATCGAAAGCTCACGGGGACAGTCAGGTGGTTATAAACTTGCATTACCTCCTACAAAAATCCGTGTAGGTGATGTACTAGCTGTTCTTGGGGGCAGACTTTTTGAGCCTACATTCTGCTTAGACCATTCCGGCGCCGATAACATCTGCACTCATTCAATCGATTGCTCTATCCGATCACTCTGGAAGGCTGTCCAAAATTCTGTTGATTCTGTTCTGAACAGGACATATCTCTCCGACCTTATTGCTTCAGAACAAGATACATATCATCATGTAAGCTCAGTTTCCGAGAGTATTTAATATATGCCGGATTTTTCCGGCATCTGCTTTTCTCTACTCTCAAAAATCCTCAACATTGCGTAAATTTGCATTACGATTAAACAGGAATTACATGGCAACCAATCACTCATTTGATATAGTTTCTGAAATTGATTTTCAGGAAGTTGACAATGCCGTCAATCAGGCAATTAAAGAAATCACCCAACGGTACGATCTGAAAGATTCGCACACGACAATTGAACTAAATAAAAAAGATAAATTTCTTAATATCCACACGAAAGATGACTACTCTCTTAAACAGAGTATAGACATTCTCCAATCCAAATTCATTAAAAGAGGTATCTCCATTAAAGCACTAAAATATGAAGATGTTGAAACTGCATCAGGAGGTACTCTGAAACAAAAGATTTTGTTACAAAGTGGTATTTCGAAAGAAAATGCAAAGATTATTACAAAGATGATAAAAGAGAGCAAATTAAAAGTTAATGCACAAATTCAGGATGAACAGGTACGGGTTTCTGCACCGAAGATTGACGACCTGCAGTCAGTAATAAAACTAATACGCGAAGCTGATCTAAACTTCCCCACGCAATTTGTTAATTTAAAGTAGCTGAGTTCTTATCTCACTGCACAAATGCTTCGGTTTTATTTTTAGCTAATTCTTAGTAAAATATTTCAGACCCTTTTTATTTATTATTTTGTACAACCTTGTAAAGCAAAATATCAGTACAATAAATATCTTTCACGCGTAATAATCCTAATACTAAATATTCAATATATATGCAAGAAGTAACCTTTATCAGTTCAAAAGAAACAATTGCAATCACTTACGGGTCGGAAGAAATTCCATACAGTTCATTACTCAATAATATTTATGCCACTGCTAAGCTTTGGGAAAACTATCAGTGTGAAAGAGTGGCAATTTTTGCTCATAACTGTCCCCAATGGATTTATACATTTTTTTCCTCTTGGGTAAACAACACTACTCCGGTACCTATAGACTATCTTGCATCAGCTGATGAGGTTGCCTATATTTTTGATGATTGCAGCCCCGGTGTGGTATTCTACTCCGATGCTACTGCAAAAACTTTTGAGGATGCTCTTAAAAAAGCAAAAAATAAACCTGTTAAAATAAAAATTGATTCTCTGCAGCTACCTGCCATCAATCAGGTGCCTGAAAGGCTCTCCATACAGGATATAAACAAAACAGCTGTCATTATTTACACATCAGGCACTACCGGAAGCCCCAAAGGTGTTATGTTATCTTTTGATAATCTCCTTGCCAACATTGAGGCTGTTACGAGCTATATACCAATATACACTGCACACAGAAGTGTGTTACTGCTCCTACCGCTTCATCATATTTTTCCCTTACTTGGATCTATGATTGCGCCACTCTTCGTTGGAGGCCTTGTTGCAATGTCGCCCTCAATGGCGTCTGAGGATATTATTCAAACTTTACAAAAAAATAAAGTTGCAATTATGATCGGTGTCCCCCGACTTTATGCGGCAATTCGTAACGGTATTATGGATAAAATCAGGAAGCAAAAAGTTGCACATGCTTTATTCAAAATTGCAAAAACAGTCGGCTCATCTTCGTTCTCAAAAAAGATATTCAAGAAGGTTCATGATCGTTTTGGGGGAAATGTAACCTATATGGTTTGCGGCGGGGCAAAACTCGATGAAAATGTTGCCGCTGATTTCAAGACTCTGGGATTCGAGATGCTTGAAGGTTTCGGAATGACTGAAGCTGCCCCAATGATTACCTTTACCCGACCTGGCAGATGGAAAATTGGTTCTGCTGGTGAAAAAATGCCGGGAATGGAGGTTGAGTCCAGAGATGGCGAAATTGTTGCCCGTGGACGAAATATTATGCAAGGGTACTTTAATAAGCCTGAAGCAACTGCGGCAATTATTAAAGATGGATGGCTCCACACCGGTGATCTGGGATACTTCGACAGTCAGGGTTTTATTCATATAACCGGAAGAAAAAAAGATATAATTGTCCTCTCGAATGGGAAAAATATTAATCCTGAAGAAATAGAATTTAAATTGAAGGAAATTTCTCCTATTGTCGCCGAAGCCGGAGTGTTCATGAAAGATGATAAACTCTCTGTTGCCATCTATCCTGATTTTCAGAAGGTCAAAGAGTTAAATATCTCCGATATCAGTGAGGAAGTACGCTGGAATGTAATTGATCTTTATAATGCGAATGCCTCTCCTTATAAACATCTAACAAAATTCTTCATTCAAAAAGAAGAGTTACCTAAGACCCGTCTTGGAAAAATTCAACGGTATAAACTTGAAACTATTACTTCAACTGATGAAAAAAAGAATTCCTCAGAAACAGAACCTGATTTTGAAGAATATGTAATTATACGAGATTACCTGAAAGAACAAAAGAATGTTCTGGTTAATCCTGATGATCATCTTCAATTGGACCTTGGGCTAGATTCACTTGACAAAATAAGCTTCCAGACCTTTCTTGAATCTTCTTTCGGTATCGAACTCCACGAAGATACTTTCACACATCATCCTACAGTAGAGCGGATTGCTTCTTACATGAGAGAGAAAAAGAAGAAATTTTCTCATGAAGCAGTACGATGGAGCGAAATACTTAAAGAAAGAATAGACCTTTCCCTTCCCAAAAATATGTTTACCCAAAATCTTATTAAAAATATTTCGCGGATTGGGTTCTCACTTTATTTCAGGCTTAAAGCGGAGGGCAGAGAAAACCTGCCTGACGGACCAGTGATTATTGCACCCAACCATCAGAGTTTTCTTGATGGGCTTTTTGTATCTATTTTTCTCAGCAATAAGGCGATGAGAGAAACATATTTTTATGCAAAGGAAAAGCATGTGCGAAATCCATTAATACGGGCATTTGCTACCAGAAACAATGTTGTAATAATGGATATTAATAAAGACCTTAAACAATCGTTACAAAAACTTGCGGCATTACTACAAAAAGGGAAAAAAATAATGATATTCCCTGAAGGAACACGAAGCCGTAATGGTGAACTTGGGAGCTTCAAAAAAGCATTTGCCATTCTGAGCAGAGAGCTAAATGTCCCAATTGTACCTGTTTCGATAAAAGGTGCTTACGACGCTCTTCCTCGAGGCAGTATTTTTCCTAAACCATTTAAGCACATTAAAGTGAAATTTAATAAACCCGTGTACCCCGCAGGGCACGATTATAATTCACTTTCTGATTTGGTACACCGGATTCTGAAAGCTGATCTGGCAGGATAACTAATTATTAATAGAGTTTTACATACTCTGCGATAATTTATTTCCTGTAATGAAATCATAATTTGAAGAATGATTGATTTGTTGGCTTCGTAATTGCCCGCTAAATACTGAAATGATTATAATCAGCACGAAAAGCTTCATATGCACTCCTCTTTTGTTAATAATTCTGAATAGAACGAATTTTTATAGGGGGCTGTGAATACAGGAGTTTTCAAGACAAGATACATTGATAAATATAATATCGAATGGAGAATTTTCAAAATTATTAGTTGTACAGCATTTGGAGCTTAGATTTATTTTAATAACCAAAATCGAAGATCCTCTGGATTGTTAAATCCTCTGGATCGAAGATCCGTTGG
>CAYTLQ010000068.1:0-12158 GCA_964438715.1 uncultured Ignavibacteriaceae bacterium | reverse complement strand
TATAATTGTATAATTATGGCCGATGTTGCCACATTTGCAGAAGGTACTGCCTGCGCTGATTTTGGTGCCGATTGTATATCTTCCACATTAAGTGGTTATACACCCGATACAGCTGTATATGATAAAAATAAACCGGATTTTCATCTTGTACAGGCATTGGTTCGGCAGGTAAAAATTCCGGTAATAGCCGAAGGGAAAATAAATATTCCAAAATATGCCAGGGATATGATAGATTACGGCGCATGGGCGGTAGTAGTTGGAACTGCTATTAGCAGACCGCGTGTAATTACCTCATGGTTTAAAGATGCAATTGAAAATAACTTTAACTAATTATTAATACGAGTCTTATGAAAATTCAATTCGGGACAGATGGCTGGAGAGGTATCATAGATGATGAAATTACTATCCAAACAGTAGCAAAAGTAGCTCAGGCATTATCAGGTTACCTTACAAATAAAAATGAAATACACAAAGAATTGAAAGTTGCTGTTGGCTGGGATGGAAGAAAACACTCACAAACATTCGCTATGCAATTTGCAAAAGTTCTTTCCGGTAACGGTATTCAGGCATATCTGAGTGATAAAATTAATTCCACACCTGTCCTCTCATATTTTGTCCGTAGTATGAATCTCGATGCTGGAGTGATGATAACAGCTAGTCACAATCCTCCTCATTATAATGGCGTTAAATTCAAAGACTCATACGGGGGTCCCTTTTTCACTGAAAAAACAGCTTCGGTAGAAGAATTTCTTGGTCGCGATATCATTCAATCTTCTGAAGATCTTATTCAGCAAGTTGATTTCAGCAATGTTTACTATGAAGATTTAAATACGAAGATTGACTTTGAGCTCATAAAAAAATCCGGAATTTCTGCAGTGATTGATAGCATGGGCGGTGCAGGCCAGCAGATCATTGAATATAAACTTCGTCAACATAACATTAACTGCAAAACTATTTATAAATTTGCCCTTCCCGATTTTAATGGTAGAATAGCCGAACCAATTGAAAAAAATCTTGTACCGCTTCGGGATACTCTTCTTTCAACCCCGGGTTTTAGTTTGGGTATCGCTACAGATGGGGATGCTGACCGGCTTGGTGTGTTAATGGAAAATGGAGAATGGTTAAGTGCTCAGTACACAATTTTACTTCTTGCAGATTACATCGTTAATGTAAAAAAAATGTCCGGGAATATTGTAAAAACATCCTCTGTTACCGATAAACTCACTCAATACTTCTCTTCTAACACAAGAAAAGTTTATGATGTACAAGTTGGGTTTAAATATATCTGTGAAAGAATGGTGAAAGAACCAATCGCATTCGGTGCTGAAGAATCAGGCGGATTTGGATACGGTCACCACATACCGGAAAGAGATGGAATTTTTTCAGCATGTCTTTTTTTGGAGATGCTTGCCTCATCGGGCTATGCAAAATTATCTGATTATGTAGCTGAGAAGCAGAAAGAATTCGGAATAATGTATTACGATCGAATTGATGTGGGATATATGTTACCCGACAGAATGGAAAAATTACCTTGGCTTCTCGAACATTACCCTGCTAAACTTGGTGGATTTAAAATAAAAGATATACAGACTTTTAACAGTAGCAGAAATATAATTAATGGTTTAAAGTTTTACCTTGAAGGAGATTGCAGATGGCTTTTACTGCGTGCCTCTGAAACCGAACCAATGTTTCGAATTTATGCTGAAGGTAATTCATCGGAGGAATTAGAAGATTTACTTGAACACGGTTTTACTCTCATTCAGGAAGCACAACAGTAATGAAAAGAATTATTTCTCAGGAAGAATTTATTAAGGAAAATACCAGACCGGTAGAAGGATATATAAAAGTAAAAAACCC
Source organism: uncultured Ignavibacteriaceae bacterium (assembly GCA_964438715.1). GTDB lineage: Bacteria > Bacteroidota > Ignavibacteria > Ignavibacteriales > Ignavibacteriaceae > CAYTLQ01. The sequence continues at coordinate 10,301 of CAYTLQ010000068.1, read as the reverse complement.
GGATTTTATATATCCCGAATTTGAATATTACCCTCTGAAAAAACCCGCGGGAATTCCGCTTAATAATATAACTGCACTCGCGATGGATATGGATGGTACGACTACGACTACCGAAGTTTTATGTATTCATTCCCTTGAATTTATGCTTCGCCGAATTTCAGGATTGATGCACAGAGAATCATGGTCGGGTCTCGACCCATCCACAGATTACGCAAATATTATTGGAAACAGCACCACCCGCCACATTGAATATCTGATTAAAAAATACAGGAGTCTCATTAAAGCTGATCTATTAATTGAGGCTTTTATTTCATCTGCCATCTGGACAATTCAAAACGGCAAGGATGACAGACGTAAAGAAGAGGTTCTACTTAATCTTAAATCCTCACATTTTAACAATTTCCTGAAGTCAACCGTTCTACAAGACATTACAAAAAAGAATAAAATCTCAAGCCCGGAGTCAGAAAGTATCGCAAAAAAATTAAGCAAAAAGATACCGTTTGATTTCTTGCTAAACAACGATACTTTGATTGTACGATTATGTATTGACATTTATTATCAAAGATATCATGAAATACTTTTGCATTTGAAAAAAGGGAAACTCCAAAAATTACATTTGGAGAAGTACATCGGAAGTAATTTTCACCTCATTGAACCAATGCCGGGGATTTCAATTCTTTTGGCTCTTGTAAAAGGATATTTGGGTGAAGATATATCCAAAATGATAGATATACTCAAAAAGGAACATTTCAAAAAAAAACCGGGCGATTTCGACTTCCCTGTCTCAGTCGATAAGTTGTTGAAACTTTCAAAGAGGTTTTCAGAAAAACCCGCAAAAGTCGGCGTAGTTACTTCTTCAATATTTTTTGAAGCTGATATAGTACTGCAAGAAGTGTTCAGATATATTGTTTCAGAAGTAGAAAATTGGCCTCTTCCCTTCCGTAAAAAGAAAAAAATAATTGAGAAATTTTCTTCATACAGTAAATTTTATGATTCTGTGGTTACCGCTTCCGATTCTCATGAAATCAGGCTCAAACCCCACAGAGACCTTTATAGTATTGCCTTGCATCAACTCGAAATTCCTAAAAAGGACTTCGATACGGTCATCGGATTTGAAGATAGTGAAAGTGGTACCTTAGCTATAAGAGCCGCTGGTATCGGCACATGTGTCGCAGTTCCCTTTGCACAAACGCAAAATCATAATTTTGAAGCCGCTCAGTTTGTCCTTCATGGAGGAATTCCCGAGGCAATATTGAAACATAATCTATTTTTACTGTAATTCTTAAACGACAATAAATGAACAAATATGCGTACCGATAAAGTATTCCACCTGATTTCAAACACACACTGGGATAGGGAATGGCGATTCCCTTTTCAGAGAAACCGCCAGATGCTCGTAGAGATGATTGACAATGTTCTGGATATTCTTGAAAAAGAACCTGCATACAGGGCATTTCACTTAGATAGTCAATCGGTAGTTTTGAAAGATTACCTTGAAATAAAACCTCATAATGCCGAAAGAATTAAAAAATTGGTTTTAGCCGATAGACTATTCATAGGTCCTTGGTATATATTGCCGGATCAATTTCTCGTAGGAGGTGAAAACCTCATTCGAAATCTGCTTCTCGGACATAAAGTCTGCCGTAAATTTGGTAAAGTTTCTAAAATAGGATACTCACCTTTTTCGTGGGGTCAGATCTCCCAACTACCGCAAATTTACCGTCAGTTTGGTATTGAACTGATAATGTTTTACCGTGGGATAAATTCTCTCGACTCCCATAATGCTGAGTTTATCTGGGAAGGGGCTGATGGCACGAGTAGCATTTCATCCCGATTCTCCACAATGCCCCGATACAATTTCTATTTTTATATTTACCGACCTGTAATCCACAATGAACAAATTTCTCAGGTGGAGTATCAATGGTCTAAAGGTGGCGTTTTATTTCATTTTGCATCCGGAGGATTAGAAAAAGAGGATTACTTTAATGTTGATCCGATAGACAGTTACTTCCACGAGAATGTTGCTCCCTCAGTTACCGCAATAGTCAACAAGCAGGCAGATGACTTTACTACACCTCATGTTATCTGGATGGAAGGTCATGACTCAAGTGGACCGAATATTAAGACAGTACGCATTCTCGAAGATATTCGGAAGGTGTTTCCGGAAATGAAAGTAATTCATTCTACACTAGAGGATTATGCTAAGGCAGTTAAGGAGAGTGCTCAAACCGATAAACTGCCTTTAGTAAAGGGCGAGAGAAGAAGTGCACAATACGATTTACGAAGTGGAAACCTTTATGGTTATACAACTTCTGCCCGAATGTATCTGAAGCAGTTAAACTTTGAAAATGAAAAGTGGTTGCAATATTATGCTGAGCCATTTTATACCCTGTCCGGAATTCTGGGCAATGATATTAATAACCGTTACCTCGAAGTTGCCTGGGAAATGCTAATTCAAAATTCTGCTCATGATTCAATTGGTGGTTGCAGTCTCGATGAAATTCACGATGATATGGTTAATCGTTATAAGCAATCCACAGAAATTGCAAAAGGAATCCTTGAGCAGGCATTAAAATATCTTGTTAAAAAAGTTAATCTTGCTGAATTATCCTTAATAAGCAGTGAAATCTCGAATGGAATTCACCTTGTTGCGTTTAACCCATCAAATGTTCCTTACTCCGGTATAATGAAGATTACTCTCGATTTACCCGAAGAATATAAGTACGATTCATTTTTGTTACAGGATAGTAAAGGTAAAGTCGTTGAATCCTTACTATTATCAAGTGAAACTCATGAGCCTGTGCTCGAGCAACTTATTGACAGGCCTATGTATCTGAAAATGAAACGCTGTTTAGTTCTCCTGAATGTCGATAATATTCCACCGTTCGGGTATTCATCATTTTCGGTATTTCGTGGAAGCAGTTTGAAAATAAAGGGCAGGAATCTGGCTAGCTTGAAAAATGGTTTACCGGTTCTTGAGAATTCCTTTATAAAACTGAAGTTTAACTCCAATGGTACTTTTAATCTAACCGATAAGAAAACGGGTGGTATATATAGAAACCTTGGTAGCTTTCTTGACGAGGGAGAAGCTGGACATGCCTGGGTAAATAAAAAAATTGGACCGATAGTAAATTCACTTAAGTCTAAAGCAAAATTCCAGATTATTCAAAATACGCAGTTACAATCAGTCGTAAAAATTACTCTCGAATTGAAAATTCCTAAAAGAACGGGAACATTTATAAAAAAGATAAATGCAAGATCCGGTAAATTATCTATTCAAATGTTGGTTACATTATCCGTCAATTCTCCACGAGTCGATTTGAATATCAGGTTTAGCAACAATACATTGAACCACAGATTACGGATACTTTTCCCTACCGGTATAGAGACCGGCTTCCATTATGGTGAAGGACAATTTGATGTAGTTGAACGACCTATTGAGAGACCTGATACAACAAACTGGGTAGAACAGCCAATGTACGATTTCCCTGCTCATCATTTTATTGCGTTAAAAGATAATAAAAGAGGTCTGGCGGTTCTTAATTCAGGACTTAAAGAGTACGAGGTTTATAATGATAAAAATCGAACTTTGGCACTTACATTATTCAGAGCTTTTACCTACATAATTCAGCCAAGTTCGGTTGAGGATTATTCCTATCAGAAAGGTTCACAATGCTTAGGAGAGCACGATTATAATTTGGCATTATTGCCATTTTCCTCTGCTAAAAATTTTCAGGATGTATTCAATAACACTTCGAAATATTATTACCCGCCGGTATTTGTTCAATGTGGTACAAGTAAAGGTACTCTTCCGCCTGAGAATTCGTTTTTTGAAGTAACACCGGAAATAATTCAGGTCTCCGCGATTAAACCTTCAGAAGATGGGGATTCATGGATAATTCGGGTATTTAATCCAACAATGGAAACAATTGAGATGACTCTCAGACTTCCCGATAAAATTACTACCTGTTCTGCTGTAACATTAGAGGAAACCAATCCTATTCCATTAGAGATAACAAATGGAGCAATAAAAAATAAAATCAATAAAAAAGAGATTCAAACATTCCTCATCAAATAAGAAAATACTTCTTGGTGCCAGTCGTATTAATTTTACGACTGGCAGTCAATATTCTGTTCCTTTATCTACGGGGTTTAAATCACAACTTACATCGTTGAAATACTTAATTTTAAGCTAAAAAATTAGTAACTTCAATTAGATAAAAAGTCCAACTTTGACACAGGTTAGAAGAGAATGAAATCAAAATTATACCTCCTTCCTTTTTTTGTACTCTTGCTGATTCTCTCTTGTAATAAAGAGGAATCAATTACAGGCTCCGATCCTGAAGGTTCCGGAACGACAACAACAATTGTGGTTACTTCACCAAAAGGAGGCGAGTCTTTCATCGCAGGTACTTCCCGTACAATAACCTGGACGAGCAATACGACTTCTAAATTAAAAATTGAATTAAGTACAAACGGCGGAGGATCGTGGACTACAATCGCTGATAATATTTCAAATTCAGGCAGTTACTTATGGAATACTGTCCCCAACTTAATATCCTCCAATTGCCTTATAAAAATAACCGACCTTAGTAATTCCAACATCACCGATATATCCGATAATTTTTTCAGTATTATTCCTAACACTCTAAAGTCATTAACATTAACAAATCCCAATGGTGGAGAGATCTTAACTGTTGGTACTTCATACAAAATTAAATGGAATTCCGAGAATATTACTGCTGTAAAATTGCAATACTCAACTGATGACGGAAATAGTTGGCTAACAATTACTTCATCAACTCCGGCAGATACCGGTGAATATAATTGGCTGAGCATTCCGGATGCAGTAACTAATGCGGGTAGAGTGCGCGTCAGTGATGCAAGCGCTGATACCATTTTTGATATTAGTAATGCGGCTTTTAGAATTTTTTCATCGCAGAATATTTCACTTATCCAGCCAATAGGTGGTGAAACCGCTATAATTGGAGCCAGCTACGAGATTAAATGGGTCGCTAATGATGTACCAAATGTTAAGATTGAATTTTCTACAAATAGTGGTACTTCATACACGACTATTGTAAACAGCACTACTAACGATAGCTCATTCATCTGGAGTCCTGTACCCAATATTCCATCTGAATTTTGTAAGATCAGAATCTCCGATGCCGCTGATGGAAATCCTGTGGCTGAAAGCCCGAACCTTTTTACCATTTCAGTACTTCCTACTATTACTGTCGGTTCCCCCAATGGAGGCGAATCACTCTCTGCAGGAAATATTGAAACCATAACATGGACTTCAACATCTCCCGACAAAAACGGTAACAACAATGAATTTCAGATTCGTAAGAAAGGAAATAGTTCAACTACTGCAATTCAGAATGTTAAAATTGAATATTCAACCAACGGTGGATCTACATGGACTACAATAACCAACAACGCTCCTAATAATGGTTCATTTAATTGGACTGTCCCGAGTGTTACCACCTCACAAGGTAGAATCAAAATCAGCGACGCTCTTGATGGTGATCCCTTTGATATTTCGGATGCCAATTTTTCTATTTCGATACCTCCTCCAAAAGTATTAACCCTAACTTCCCCAAATGGCGGTGAGTCGTGGGAGGCAGGCTCAACTCATAATATTACATGGACCAGTCAAAGTATTAATACAATTAAAATTGAATACTCCACAAACAATGGACAAACATTTAGCGTTATCAGCGCAAGCGTTAATGCCGCCGATGGAACATACCCATGGGGACCAATTCCTAATACACCATCACTTCAGTGTATCGTTAAGATTACAGACAATAGCTCTGCAAGTGTCACCGACCAGAGCAATGCCGTTTTTGGTATAACCGCACAGCAATCAGTTGCTGTTTCAAAACCAAATGGAGAAGAGGTATTAACTGCAGGTGGTTCTTATAACATACTTTGGACATCTGTTAATCTTGCAACAGTCAAGTTGGAATATACAACAAACAATGGTGTTTCGTGGACTACCATAGTCAATTCTACTGAAAGCGATGGTTTCTACACCTGGAGCCCCATTCCTCTTATTGCATCGGCAAATTGCAAAATAAGGATCTCTGACGCCGTTGATGGATTTCCCATTGACGAGAGCAACGCTGTATTTTCAATTCTTGCCGAGCCACAATTACAGGTAACTTCGCCTAATGGTGGTGAAAGACTGCTTGCCGGATCCAGCACTACAATTACATGGGCAACTATTACACCTGTTTCCCCCACCGGAAAAAATACCCGAAAAGGTATTGAGACCGATGATCCGGGAATACTTAATGTAAAAATAGAATTCACAACTGATGGCGGTGCTGTATGGACAGAAATTACTTCGAGTACTTCCAACACTGGTTCCTACACATGGAATCCTGTACCAAATGTCAATTCCGCTCTTTGTAAAGTTCGAATAAGTGATGCACAGGATGGTATTCCGAGTGATGTGAGCGATAGTACTTTTGTGATTTATAATCAGGTCTTTCAAAGTATTACAGTCAACACCCCTAACGGCGGAGAAATCATTAATTCCGGAAGTAGTTATGGAGTTAGTTGGAGTAGCAGTGGTGTTGCGGCGGTAAATATCGACTACACAACAAACAATGGTGTTACATGGACAAGTATCATCACTAATACAGAAAGTGATGGCTATTATTTGTGGAATCCTGTGCCAAATGTTTCCTCTACAAACTGTAAAATCCGTATAAGTGATGCGAGTGATTCGACTCCTACAGACGAGAGTAACAACACTTTTACAATTTTACCACAGCCTACCATCAGTGTTATTACTCCAAACGGCGGAGAAAATCTTATTTCCGGTACGACACAAAATATAAACTGGACTTCCCAAAGTATTATTGCTGTTAAAATTGAATTTACCACAAATAATGGAGCATCTTGGACCAGTATTACTGATAGTACTGAGAGTGATGGTACATTTGCTTGGACTGTACCTAATTTGAATTCATTCTTGTGTAAAATTCGCATAAGTAATTATCTGGATGGAATTCCTTCTGATCAGTCGGATAATAATTTTTCGATATCCAATCAGTTGCCCCAATCGGTCACAGTTATAAGACCAAATGGTGGTGAAGTATTCACAGCAGGAACAAGTCAGAGTATTACATGGTCAAGCTCCGGAATTGACTCTGTAAAAATTGAATTCACTACTAACAACGGTGTCAGCTGGACGACAATTGTAAATAAAACAGAGAGTGATGGAGCTTATTCATGGTCGCCTGTTCCCTCTTTAATTTCTACTAATTGCCGGATACGAATAAGTGATGCAACAGACCTTAATCCAACCGATCAGAGTGATAATAGTTTTTCTATTGAGGTACAGCCAACTCTTACCGTTTCCTACCCAAATGGTGGTGAAAGAATACTTTCAGGTACCAGCGTAAATATTCTTTGGAACAGTACTCTTGTTTCAAATAAAAAAATAAAAGAAAATTCTGCCAGTATTACTGATGAGGTTTCAACTGTAAAAATTGAACTCACTACAGATGGTGGGATAAACTGGAGTACCGTTGTTTCATCTACAATTAATAACGGTTCATACTCCTGGAATCCGGTTCCCGATGTTAGCTCTTCGCTTTGCCGCATTCGTATTTCAGATGCTGAAGATGGGTCTCCTAGTGACATTTCCGACAGCAACTTTGTAATTTACAACCAGATTCCGCAGGTTGTAACTGTTACCTCACCTAATGGCGGTGAGTCAATTCCGGCAGGCGACAGCTATAATATTACATGGAATAGCACCGGTATCTCTACAGTAAATATTGAATATACTACAAATAACGGGGTAAGTTGGGCAACTATTGTTTCAGGTACTGAAAGTGATGGTTTTTACTTATGGTCTCCCGTTCCAAATGTTGCCTCCACGAATTGTAAAATTAAAATAAGTGATGCAGTGGATAGTATCCCCTATGACGAAAGCAATGCTACTTTTACAATTCTTCCTTCACCCGAACTTACTGTTATTTCACCAAATGGAGGTGAGAACCTGACAACAGGAAATCAATTCAATATTACTTGGACATCCTCAAATGTTTCCGCTGTAAAAATTGAACTGACTTCGAATAACGGTGCAAGCTGGACTACAATAATCGACAGTACTGAAAGCGATGGTATTTATACATGGACTATACCAAATCTTAACTCAAACCTTTGCAAAATCAGAATCAGCAATAAACCCGGTGGAATACCTGTTGATGAATCAAATGCAGTGTTTACTATCACCAATCAGATTCCACAAACAATCAAGGTTACAATTCCTAATGGTGGAGAAGTTTGGACTGCCGGAACAGACCAGAATATCAATTGGATAAGTTCCGGAGTCGATAGTGTTAAGATTGAATTTTCATCAAATAATGGTATTTCCTGGTCCACAATTGTAAACAAAACCGAAAGTGACGGATTTTATACCTGGGAGTCAATTCCCTCCATCAATTCCACTAATTGCGTGATTAGGGTAAGCGACGCAAGCGATCAATTTCCTTCCGATCAAAGCGACTCACTCTTTAGTATATTAGTTGAACCGCAGTTAACTGTGCTTACTCCAAACGGAGGAGAGAGAATCCTTGCCGGCTCCACATATAATATTACATGGAATACAACAACTTTATCATCTGCACCCGAAAGTATAACGAACATCAAACTAGAATTAAGTACGGATGAAGGCTTAACCTGGGTCACCATATCCAACAGTATAACAAACACGGGAAGTTATCAATGGAATCCGGTACCAAATGTAAACTCATCATTGTGCCGTATCAGAATCAGTGATGCAACTGACGGTACACCGAGTGACATCAGTGATAGTAACTTTGTTATTTATAATCAGGTAACACAGGTGATTTCTGTTACCTCTCCTAACGGCGGTGAAATTCTTACCGCAGGCAGTTCTCACGGTATCACATGGACCAGCACAAGCGTTACTTCCGTGGATATTCAGTACTCTACTAATAATGGCGTTTCCTGGACAAATATTGTTACCGGTACGGAAAGCGATGGCTATTATCTCTGGAGTCCTATTCCTAATGTTGCCTCGACAAACTGTAAAATCAGAATCTTCGATGCTACCGACAGCATCCCCTCCGATGAGAGCAATAATACATTCTCTATTTCACCTGCTCCGGCTATCAGTGTCCTCTCCCCCAATGGCGGTGAATCCTTTATTACCGGTAATACCACCGACATCACCTGGAGTTCTGCAAATGTTGTAGCAGTAAAGATTGAGTTTACTTCAAACAATGGCGCAAGCTGGACTTCAGTTACTGATAGTACAATCAGCGATGGTATTTATACATGGACTATTCCTTCGGCAAATTCAGCGCTATGTAAAATCCGTATCAGTGATGAAGCGAATGGTGTTCCTGTTGATGAGTCTGATAACACCTTCAGTATCTCCACTTCCCTGCCACAATCTGTTACGGTAATTCAACCAAATGGCGGTGAAAACTGGACACCGGGAACCAGTCAACAGATAACTTGGGTGGCTTCTAATATCGATAGTGTTAAAATCGATTTATCAACAAATAACGGCGGTTCGTGGATTACTATTGTATCAAGTACTCCTAACGATGGTATTTATACCTGGTTATCGGTTGATAATTATAATTCTAACAGTTGCCGTATCAGAGTTTCTGATGCTTTTGACGCTATACCTTCCGATTCAAGTGACTCTGTATTCACAATCGTACCGGAACCAACTCTTACAGTAACATCACCGAATGGAAGTGAAAGAATACTAGCTGGTTCAAGCACAACTATTACATGGTCATTTACACAGATTATACCTAATGTAAAAATAGAACTCTCCACTGACGAGGGTGTTAACTGGCAGACAATAGTTGGCAGTATAACAAACACGGGAAGTTATCAATGGAATCCGGTACCAAATGTAAATTCATCATTGTGCCGCATCAGAATCAGTGATGCAACTGACGGCACACCGAGTGACATCAGCGACAGTAACTTTGTTATTTATAATCAGGTAACACAGGTGATTTCTGTTACCTCTCCTAACGGCGGTGAAATTCTTACCGCAGGCAGTTCTCACGGTATCACATGGACCAGCACAAGTGTTACTTCTGTTGATATTCAGTACTCTACCAATAATGGCGTATCATGGACAAATATTGTTACCGGTACGGAAAGCGATGGTTATTATCTCTGGAGCCCTATTCCTAATGTTGCCTCGACAAACTGTAAAATCAGAATCTTCGATGCTACTGACAGCATTCCTTCCGATGAGAGCAACAACACATTCTCTATTTCACCTG
>CAYTLQ010000067.1:0-8503 GCA_964438715.1 uncultured Ignavibacteriaceae bacterium | reverse complement strand
ATATAGAAATATCCTTTAGTAATACCTTATTTTCTACTTCAATATTTAATTTTTGGATTAATAATACCTGATTAAGCATTTTACGATTATATCTTATTTTTTAATTGATAATTATATATTAATAATAATATAATCCTCTATCACACTTTAGTGAAAGGCCGGTGTCATGAGTCTCTATACAGATCTTGCATCTAGGCTAAGTAGTTTAAATTTAGAATGCGGATTGGATCTAGAGGTTCAGTTAGATGAGTGTAGCGATGGACATCCTATACTTGTAGTTAGACGCAAAGGAAAGTTTGCGGGCGGACTGGTTGTTGTGCACGAAGATAGCAGCTTTCTGGCTGACGACTGCACTCGGCTATTCTCTATGCTTACTCCTGAGTTTATTCTAACAGCAATGGAGATCGGAGTAATAGATTCTCACATCTGGTCTTATGCAGAAGTAGACAAAGAAGATCCAACTCTTTTAATGGTTCATTGTTTGTCTATGGATGAACCATTGATCTGGTCTTCTTTGCTTCACGAATTCTATTAGTAAGTGTGACTGATGGGAAGGTACATACCTTCCCAAAGTCTTTTCTTCTAAATTTATACTATAAGGTATATAATTCCTCGTGATCATTTAACAAAGGATGTGTAGCCATGTCTTCTGTCATGTTTGAGAGGATAAATCTTCATCTTGCACAGATTGAGAAACCACAGGGTACAAAACTGCTCGTGTCTCAGCGTGAGAATGGAGAAATTGTGCTTTCAAAGGAAGGCAGCAGTCCCGGATCAATTCTAATTGGTAATGAGCTAATGAACCATATACAGATAGATGCAGTCATTGCTGTATTAACTGCTGATCTGGTTAAGGCTCTGATTATACTCAATGTATTTGAGTGGCCAGGAGAATCTCAGTTCGAGTCAAGGCCATGTACTTCTGGATATAAAGTGTGGTTTACCTTTGAGGGTGACCACCCCATATCACTTCCAGTAAGTGCTCTCCCGTTAATCGCTAATTGCTGATCACAGGAGGAAGGGTTTGCCCCTTCCTCTAAAATTTAATCTCCTTACTTTTAACCGTGTTGTCAGCGCTTGGTAACATCGCAGCTTTCTGATATAATAATTATGCAATGGGCTTAATGAAAGGATCTTTAAAGTGATTCAGGTTCTCAGCAACTTACAGCAGAAGCTTGCTCAACTTCGTCTGGACGGCATTTTAGAAGCCGTAGAGACCGAGTATGAAGGAAAGCAAGTGTTGATGATTCGCAAGAAAAATCAGTTGAAACCTCGTAAGCGGGGAATCTTACTGAATTTGGGCGATCATACTGCTGAGTTGGTAAAACTCATTGATCGGGAGTTTCTGCTGAACTTACAGGAACAAGGCTTAATGGACGGATTCTTTTGGATCTATCTCACCCTGGATGGGGTGGAAGGATCGGAAGATTTGCTCATTAAAGTGGATATCCGGATTGGTCGAGATCCAATTCTGTATTGGGATCCCAAGCAGGGACGATTTCTAGAGAACTAAAACAAGCCTAGCGGAGGGGCGAACGCCTCTCCCAACATTTATACTTTCGTAGATAATTTAAATTATACTTATTCTTATTTTTTTATTAGGAAATTTCTATTTGGGGCCGCATCGACCCCAAACAGAGTGAAATGCTGCCCCTAGTTCAGCGCGCCGTTATGCCACGGCGGCTTGAACTCTTCAAAGGGATTGTGTTGGTTCAGCATTTGCATCATGGCTTCGTATGTCTTCTCAGCCATGTAGATACTGGCGCAAAGCTGCTTGAAGGCGGCATCGTAAAGACCTTCCGGGAAATCGTCTTCTGGATCCCAGATATGGAATTCAACAATGGGGGTGTCTTCTTCAGAAACGCGGACATGAAGACCATCTGAGTTTGGACACTCTACAATCTCCATATGCACCTGAGAAATTCCCCACGCCGCTAAACGATTTGTTCCTTGTTCAGCAAGCCCGCGAAGTAGGTCTAGTGCTTTTTGCTTGTTCACAGCTAAAATCCCTTCTTTGTAAAGAACAATGAATTTTATCAAACGATGTTGCCAAGGGTCAATAACATAGATTAAATATTATATATAAATGATATAATATGTAGGCGATCTAATCAAAGGAGTATTTGTGGATGAGATAATTGCTCAGATACAGCGAATTCTCGACCAAATCAACTCAGAGTTGGACCTCGATTTAATTATTGAAGTCCGACAGAATCCCCAGGAACTGCAAGTAATTGCAGTTAAAAGGAACTCAGGAGAAGGGCAAGGTTTTGTTATTTCAAAGGATCCATATCCTCAACAAGATCTTGTAAATGCAATTCAAATTCTGACACCTCAAAAGGTTCGCGAGATGGTGGCTGAAGGTGTTTTTGACTCACTCAAGAATCTTGAGCTTTTAGAGTTAACAACATCAAGAGGTAAAACACTCGCAATAGGTCATGTGGAGTACAAGCCATGGAGTGAACTCATGGTAGAAGCAAAAATGATGGTCCACATGCCGGATGAGGTCTTTATCGGAATGCTTAGACGCGGTGGATATGACGATGAGTTTATTCATCGCAAAGTTAAGCAAAAGCATGATTTAGCAAATCTCCTGTGAAAAGGCGGGGTGTAAACACCCCGCCTTAACTTTGAAAGTTTTTAACTTTCTAATTATTTTTTGCCGATCTAATTTTCTCCTTAGGAACAATCAAATCAGCCTGTTGTTTTGCACTATTTACCTTTGCTACTACAAGGTTGGGTGCAAAGTCCTGTGAACGCAGGTTCGATACAAGTTGGTCCATAAAAGCGACCACCCACTGCGCCCATGCTTCATCAGGGTCTTCACCTTCAGACCATACAACAACGGTCTTATAAAGTCCCGAACAGCCAACTAGGATGCCCAAGCCTTCACATTCTGAAGGTTCGTCATCCACTCCCAGTCTCACCATTGGCTGGTGAGCAACAATGTCTTCCTCAGCAGTTTCTACCAACTTCTGAAGAAGGTCTAGCACTTCATGGTATGTTGACATGATATACTCCGAACGAGCTTCGAGATTACAGTTATATTCTACCATTATATAATTGTGTTGCCAATACTTATTAACTATGTTGTATCTGGTATAATCAAAAGCAAATCGTTCCAGGAGGTTACCATGTCAACTTCTGTTGTAGAACAGATCAAGGCAAAGGTTGTGGAACTAAACATAGATCATGGCTTTTGCTTAACCTTGGATTTAGGATTGTGTTCGGAAAATCATGAAGTACTAATCCTAAAGTGCTACCCTCACAAGGGAAACGGGATTGTAGTTATGCATGATTACGAACCAAACGTTCAAGCGGTTTTGGACTTTTTAAGTCCGGAAGTCATTGAACTCCTTTTAGAAGAGGGGCTTTTTGATAGTTTTAATGACATCTTCTTAAAGGAGCGGGATGGAGAAATCGAAATTGAGGTATATGTTCAAACTCCATCCACCCATTCAGGTACTATAGTGAGTCAAGAAAGCAATGAAATACTTTCTGAGCGCTATAGTAATATGAGCGATGTTGAGTTTGAGATTGAACTTTCTAAATTAGATGATGAGCAAAAAGTTTTTGCACGTCACCTAAGAATGATTGGACGGTATCGACTCAACTAATGAAGTGGAAGCGCCCAAGGCGCTTCCCAAAAATTCATTCATTTCCTCTACAGTATCAAATATCTTTAAACTCTTTCCTTCTTCTAAAGTTTTTCTATCATGAAATCCAAAGGTTACAGCTATAGATTCAAGACCCGCTTTTTCTGCTTCTATTAGATCGCCAAGTGTATCTGTAATAAATAGAGCTTCATTAGGATTAATATTAAATTGATTAAATAACATTAAAAACTTTTTTACCTTACTTTTTTCTATATCTCCACCAAGTATTTCATCAACATAATTTTTTATTCCGTACTTTATTAAGTAATTAGTTAGGGGTTTGTTGTAGCAAGAAGAAACAAATGCTATTTTTATACCTTTTTTATGAAGCTCTTTTATTAACTCTTTAAAGCCTTTTCTTGGAGGTACTTCCATTATAAGCGGTTCATATATTTCAAAATACAAATCGTTATTAGAATTCTTTACTACAAGCTTTGCATCTCTACCCTTTTCTAATGCTTCGTATACATTCCCTGTAAAAAGAGTTTTATATGCTTCATCGGTTAAGTTCTCTTCAAAGTGTCTGCTAACTTTAATACATACATCGTAAGAATCTGTTATAACGCCATCAAAATCAAAGATTACTAGTTTTTTATCCATAGAATATTACTTAATTCCTTTAGTATATCAATAGTATACCTATAGATAAAACTATCTATTCTCTACAACATTTACAATTTGTTTTATATATTCTCCAATAACAGGAACAGTATCTAATGTACTAAGTAATCCAACTAATATGGCAAGAACAACTGTAGCACCTAAAACAGCTCCTAAGCCGCTTAATACACCATTTCTAAAAGCTCTCCATGGAGTAATAATACTTTGACTAAGATGTAGGTTTAATTCTTTTAGTAATTCTTCATTGGACTTTTCCATTAAGATTGTGTAACTACTGTTTTAGATGTCCTGTAAGTAGTTCCACTATAATCAATGTATTGAATTAATGCAGTTAATAACCAAGCTGCTAATAAATACATAGCAATTGCAATTAATGTAGAAAACTCTAAAACATATCTATTATCGATTACATAAGGTTCAAATATATTTCTAAAAGGACTTAATAAGGGATTAGTAGAATCATATAAAAATCTTACAAAGTCAGATTCAGGATTTGCACCAAAAAGTCTAAATATAAATCTAAAAAATAATCCTAATACAGCTATTCCAAAAACAAAATCAATAATTAGTGTTAGTAACTCTGTAATTCTGTTTCTAAACATTGTTTAAGAAATTAATAAATTATTAAAGTATTTTTAACATCCTAAATTAATAAAATAGTTATAGCTTTGTAAATATTGTGTAAACACGTAATTGACTAAAGTATATAATCGGTATATAATATACGTATATCTAGCTCTTTGAGGTGAAAAATGGATGGTAATCGAGTTTTTGTACCCTTCTTCAATCGTCCGAATGTTGGATGGGTTTATGAAGAAGATAATGAGTGGTGCCGTCATTGGATTCGCGTGCCTGATAGTAAGGACGGACGTGGGTTCATTGAATGGGAAGCATCTAAGTTTTTGCTAATCCACGCAATGATGGTAACCGCCTTGACCGGAGGAATTTGTCTTGTGGCAATTGTACTCCTTTCAATTTTGGTCGGTTTCGACGCTATGTCGTGGATTCAAGCTGCGCTTTATCTCGGTGCAATAAGCGGCTTTCTTTTCCTTTTCTTAGGAATTGGATATCTCCTCATTGCGAGCGACTGGGCATATACCCGTCGTATGAGGAAGCAGCAGGAAGCGAAATCATCTTAACCAGAGCTACGGGAGGAGGATAACCCTCCTCCAAGCATTAATCAACTAATACTTTGTAAATAGGACATTCTTTAGAGTGTGCTCCTGGTAAATAACCTGTACTCATTAAGAATTCATTTACTATCTCCCCTCCAGTAAATGTAAATGTCTTTTTAAATAGTTTTACCCACTCATCTTTTGTTAGTCCTTTATTGCTATCTAGCCAGTTTTTAAAACTTCCAAAATCATTTTGTAGTCTTATAATTACTTTAGCGTTATTAATTGCGGCCTTAATCTTTAATTTGTTTCTAATAATTCCTGCATCATTTAGTAGGCGATCAATATCTTCTTGTGTATAACTTGAAACTTTATTAACATCAAAATTGCTGTAAGCTTTTTTAAAATTATCCATTTTATTTAGGATAGTATTCCAACTTAAACCTGCTTGATTAATTTCTAATACTAATCGTTCAAACAACTCATTATCCTTTTGTAATGGAAATCCATACATAGTATCGTGATAGATTCTATGTATATTATTTAAGGGAAGGCCCTTTACATAATCGCAGTATGTTTTATTTTCGTTCATATAGTTTAATTAGATCCAAATCTTTTAGCATTTCTTTCTTTTCGTTTTTGTGCCTCTACTTCTCTATTCTTAGGTTCAGCAGTAGTTTGAAGAGAACTAAATAGCTTTTTAGTTACTAAAGTTACTTCCTCAACAGCATTGTAAAAAGCTGCTTCATTGACTTGAGATGGAGAATTAAAACCTGTTAATTTTCTTACAAATTGTAAAGAGGCATCTCTTATTTCTTCTTTAGTTGCTGGAGGATCAAAATTAAATAAATTTTTAATATTTCTACACATAGGTTATATTTTAAATATATCCTATTATACATTAAAACTCCTTTGTAGAGGTGTTGCCAATGTGTAGTAACGTGCTATAATCCTGTGTACGTTCTTTAGACAAAGGATTAAAAGTGAGTCACCAAACTGAAATGAAGAAGGTCGAGAAGGAACTTGACAAGGCGTGGGATCTGCACTGGAACCGCATCGGCGGCTTTTCGTTGCTGATTGCGGTTGTTGTTGCTCTCCTCAGCTCAGCGCCGCTGGGCGAAAAGATCGTTCAGTCTGTGATGGTGTTCATCATCGCAGGGCTGGCGAACTTCTGGGGTGCAGCAATGGCACGGGCGTTTGTTCTTAAGGCGGCAGAAGTCGATCCTGAAGACGCTCCGCCGGGATCAGAAGCCTATGACCGTGATGTCCAGAATCTGGGCGCGATTGTAGTGACCTGCATTATCGTGGCAGTCGTTCTTTCGCTGATCTCCCTCTGGCTTTTCGGCGGGATCATCGGCAACTGGACAGCCTTGCTTGTTCCATTGATCAGCCAAGTGATCGGCGCGTCGCAATACTGGGGGGTGGTTTTTGAAGGGGTTAAGCTCCCCGAAGAGAAGCCAAAGCGGCACGGCTAAGACTCACAATCCTCTGAACGTTGGGCTGCTTTAAAGCAGCCCAATTCTTTTTCTACAAACTTGTAATTTAATTAGTGTATTGATTCGATAGTTCTTTATAGAATCTTGTTCTTCTAGCTATTAAAGTTACTGTTAATCCAATTAGACCAGTCAAAGTAAATACAAGTGCTATACCTCTGCTTGAGCCTGTTCCAAACCAACTACCAATTAAACTTGCTCCAGTTCCAGTAGTCATAAATGGAATAAATATAAATTCAGTAATCGGTCCAATTAAAAATGCAGTTAGTGGAGAGGCGGCTTGTTCAACACTTTGTGCAAACCCAAATACTCTACCTTGTCTTTCTGGAGATACAACTTTTTGAATTATTGTATGTTCAGATGCTTCTATAAAAGGTACAACACATAAGTAAATAAACATACCAATTATTAATGGAACTATAGATGGATAAATAGTAAAGATACTAGATATAGCCCAAATTGTAATATTAGCAGCAAATAAGGATTTCAATGGATTTTTGCCTAATCCCCTTTTAGCAATAAATATTCCTCCAAAAATAAATGCTGTACTTAAAAAGCCCCATAATAATCCCCATACTTCTACAGATACTAACGATAACCCATAAGCATCCATAAGAGACATAAATACACCACCTAAGAAGTTATTAAATGTTGTAAATAAAATTAAAGTAAATAATCCGGGCACAGATTTTATAACTCTGATTGTCCCTTTTATATCAATTTTGCTTAAGAATGATTGATTAGTAGGTTCAATTTTATTTTCCGGAACATTTACTAGCCATAATTGAATAAATGCAACTATTGTAAAAATAATTGCAAGTATAAGTAGTAAATACATGCCCGAATGGCCTACCAGTAATCCACTAATTACTGATACTACTAAAAATGCAACCCCAGTTGCAGTTCCTACTAAACCATTTGCTTTATCTCTACTCTCTTCTGGTACTAAAACTGTTACTAATGTAGGTAAGGCAATATTTCTAATGTTTCCTGCAATAACGCCAAACAAAGACAGTACTATAAATATCCAAAGGATAGGACTGGAGATAGTTTTGAAGGCATCTACACCTGCTGTTAAATAAATTGCTAAACAAATTCCGTACAGTATTAAAGATACGGCACTTGATATCAACATTAAGTTCTTTTTTTTATGATTATCAACTAAACTTCCAAACCAAAACCCTGTTACAGCTGTTGTTACTAAATAAAGCCCAGAGATAATTGCAGTTACAAATACAGATTCGGTCTGTAAATAAGCAAAAAATATTACTCCAAACCATACAGTCATATTAGTAATAGCTGCTATAACGGTGTTTAGTAAAAGATTGTAGAAGCTTCTTGGGAACTTCGCGGGAGGATTGCCTTCTAACATAAGAACATTTTTAAATTTAATTCGAATATTATACCAAGTTAAGCGGACCAAATGATCCGCTTAATATTTTTGTTTTATTATTATTTCTTAAAGCTTGAATCTTAATTTCTTTCTTTTTGGAGCGTTTTCTGCACTATTATCTTGAGTATTGTTAGAAGATTGTAGAAAAAAATGATAAGTACCTAAACCTGCCATTAAATATCCTACTAATATAGTAGAAATGTATTCATTAATAGATTCAAAAAA
>CAYTLQ010000066.1:0-3055 GCA_964438715.1 uncultured Ignavibacteriaceae bacterium | reverse complement strand
TCAAAGGAACTGCTTTTAGCGGTTGTACTTTAGCTTGTACTCTCCGTCTTTTATTAACCAGATAGATTGCTATTCCTAAAGCCACTTCAACAGAGAAAAAGATAATCAGAAAAATATTTTCCGGTATCACTGCACTTTCATTTTTCCCTGAGTCCTGTGTATTATTTGTTACAGTTCCGGCTCTCTTACTAAATGTTCCACCGGATTCTCTTACTGTTGAAATCTGATGCTTCACAAGTTCTGCTATGTTCACACTATCCGATTGAAGATCCTGAGATAATAAACAGGTAGAAACGAGTAATGAGAGTAGTATTGCTTTCATTGTCTTATTTTTCTCCTGATTGGGAATAGGAAAGAAATTGAAGAACCGCTTTTTCCGGCCGCATCAATAAGCCATTCACCTTCATGTTTTTTCATCAGGTTATCGATAATCTTTTTATTTAATGCCATACCTTTATGTGTAATATCATTTCGCAGGTCAGTCAGGTCAACAGTTGTTATAACACGAATAAGAACATTTTCCTTCTCATCACGCGATTGAATAATAATTCCACCCTTTGCGCTTGAATAAGCACGGATTATTGCAAAAAGATTTGCCAATATCTGATAGAGATAATTAGGATGCGTAAGTATCGGAGGAATACTTTTTTCGAGATCTAAAACCAGTTCAATTCCCATATTATTAAGAGTTGATTTTACAAGATTATTGTACTCAACTAAAACGGTATTGAGGGAACACGGGGATATTGCAACTGACTTCTGATTAAGATCATTAAACTTAACAAGGCGCGATATAACCTGCTGAATTTTTTTTACCTGATTCCTGATTTTCTTTAATTCCTGCGATTCACCATTTTCAATTTCAGCAAGTTCAACAAAACCAAGAATTGCCTGCAACGGAGTTCCGATATCTTCAAGAATGCCTTCTGTCATCTCGCCAACAGCGGCAAGCCGAAAGTCATTTGATAATTTTGCCTGATATGTTTGAAGGTCTGTATATACTGCATTGAGCTTTTCCTTCAGCAAATAATTGACGACTTTAGCAATACCCGATGAAATAATGATACCCAGAAAATCTCTTTCAAATTTTTCTATCACAGAAGCAGACGCGGGAGTAAGTATTGCATACATTCCCGATTTTTTCCCTTGTTCATATAACGGATATAATAAATAATTCAAACTTGAACCTGAAGCACGGTATGAAGAGAATTGCGGGATAATTGTTGCCTTTCTGGAGTCAAATACTGTCTGGAGGATACCTTCCTTTAGCAATACATTTACCTCTTTTACCATTTCCGAAGAGGGTATCAGTTTCTGCGGTTGCAATGCTGTAAATTTTTCATCAAAACAGAAATATGCAGAGTCTTTTAGTGGAACAAGTTTTTTAATCGATGATTTTAATAATTCAAGCAGAGAAATTGAATCGGAAAGTAATTCCGCATCATTTTCAAACTCAACAAATACCTGCATAAAGAACGAATACTTATCCGGAACTTTACTGTCATTATTGCGAAGGCTTTGACCCGATTTCCAAAGAGATTTCTTCTCATCAGCATCAGCGCCGGTAAGCAGTTCGTAATAAGAAACGATATTTTCAGGGTATTCTTTCAAGAGTCTCATTAGTATTTCAGTATTTGTGCTTCTTGTTCAAGAGAGGGTTTCAATTCTTCAATAAAATTTATCAACTGTGCTTCGCCATGTATTCCGGTTAGATTTAATGCCTCCTGATTAAGAGTAATACCCCGCTCCCAAATGTTTTTCGGTGAGAGAAGATTAATTGCATAGTCCGAAAGATGAACAATGGCAGCGGCTGTTTTATTCATCCCTGCGTTTAGAGGTGTGTGGTGATTTTTCAGAATCTCACATAAGTTTGCAGGAAGATTCCATTTCTCAGCCAGGAATCCGCCGATTTCCTGATGACTAAGTCCTAATGTTGCAATTTCAGAATCATAAAACGACGATTCAGAATTTTCGAGATGATTAATAATTGAAAGAAAAGATGAGTGCATATATTTATGTATAACCGGAACTCCTATATCGTGGAGAAGTCCGGCAACAAACAGCTCGTTTGCATTTTTCATTCCCAGTTCGCTTGCTAATTTCTTTGCAGTACCGGCAACCATGAAAGCGTGTATCCACACATCAGAATAATTAAGATATTGGTCACTTTTATTCTTAAATGCTTCCATCAGCGATAATGCAACAACAATATTCTTCGTATCCTGATAGCCAATAACTAAAAGTGCAAATTCAAGTGTGGAGACTTTACGCGGTAAACCATACAGTGCAGAATTTGCTGTTGAAAGCAAACGGGTTGCAAGCCCCTGATCTTTCCCGATTATTTTCGCAATAGCCGCTGTAGAGGAGGCAGGATTATCCAATAAACGGGAAACCTCTATCATTATTGCAGGAATAGAGGGGAGCATATAAATATTTTGTAAAACTTTTTCAGTTTTTGCTTTCTTATCTTCTTGTTGTTCTGTAGGTATATTCAGTAACATTCTTTTTACTCCAATGACTTTAATGATTCCATCTGATAACGGAGTAATGACTCATAACTTTGCATAAATCCGTTCAGATATTCTTCGTTGCCAAGTTTTAGGATATTGATTACCTCATGATCAAATTCGAATCCTTCATCCCATTCAAACTTGCCTATGTCGAATACACGAGTCATGTAATCTGCAAGATGAACTATAGCCGCCATCTGCTTATGTCCTTCCGCCAAAGATGGCCGATGATGATTGCCTATCACCGTAGAAATAGAAATCGGCAGGTTCCAACGCTCAATTAGAACTCTTCCGATATCCATGTGTGTAAGACCCATAACCCTGTTTTCAGCTTCCAGATAAGGCAGGTTTTCGTTTTTTGCCAACTCGTACATTTTTTTAAACTCTTTTGGAAAATACTTACCTAAAATCGGGAGTCCGAGATCATGCAGTAGTCCTGCAGTAAAAGCCTCTCCGCTAAGGTTTGCACCAAGGTCATCTGCAATTCTTTTTGCCGCAAGCGCTGTTAATAAAGAGTGATGCCAGTATTCTTTTCTGTTAAAACC
>CAYTLQ010000065.1:0-4417 GCA_964438715.1 uncultured Ignavibacteriaceae bacterium | reverse complement strand
AGCGTCAGATGTGTAAACGAGACAGATGGAAAGCTGGCTACACAATTGTCCCGAATGCAAAAGAGGCAATAGATTTACTTCGTCGTTCTCACTTCGATGTGTTACTGCTCGATATAGGTCTGCCCGGAATGAACGGCTACGAACTCACTAAATACATCAGGACCAAAATGCCTGCCCCGGTAAAACAAATCCCAATAATCGCTCTTACCGCCTCGGCACTTGGCGATGAAAAAATGAAAGCTCTTCAAAGTGGTATGAACGATTACATCGCAAAGCCATTCCGCGAGATTGATCTCTTTATGAAGATTACGAACTTATTATCCCGTGAAAGCCGCACACTAACTCGGGGTAAAAAACAGAATTCACTGATCAAAATCAGAAAATTACCTGAAACACGATATTTTATTCCCGCAAAAATTCTAAAAAAACACGATATTACTGTTGAATTTCTTATCGACTTGATAGATTCATTTATAACAACTTTTCCGGGAATTGTGGACGAAATTTTACGCGCTGTAGAAAAAGGTAATTACGAAAAGATATCATCTTTTACACATAAAGCTATATCCATGAGCGGGTATATGGAAATTTCATCGGCATCCGCATTGCTTCGCAAAATGCAAAAAATGGCAAAGGAAAGTCAGCCAATTGAAAAAATAAGAAAACCGGCAGATGAACTTTCCGAACTTCGCTATGTGTTATTAGATGAAATGAAAATAATTTTAACAGCGCTTGCAGAAACCAGCGATTCCAAACCGATAAAACGAAAAGTCACGAAATGAAATACCGCTGCCTTGTTCTTGATGATGAGGAAATATCCAGAAAGTTTCTCACTCATTTTATTTCCAAAATACCATCACTTGAACTTTTAGCGGCTTGTTCATCGGGATTGGAGGCGGAAAAAATACTAAAACGAAAAAAAACCGATATTCTCTTTCTTGATGTCGAGATGCCGGGTATGTCAGGCTGGCAATTCCTAGATAAATTACCGGAAAAACCCCCAATCATACTTGTTACCTCTAAACCCGGTTATGCACTTAAGGCTTTTGATTATGATGTAATTGACTATCTTGTTAAGCCGGTTTCATTTGAAAGGTTTGAAAAGGCTGTACGAAAAGCCTTCAAAAGTATTGATAGCACACAAAAAGCGCTTGAACGCAAGCCTTTATATATTAAATCCTCTTCAAAAATTATAAAAATCGATCCGATGGAAATTGATTTTATTGAAGCTGAGGGCGATTATATCTGTATCCACACAGGAAATAAAAAAGTGGTGCATTACAGCACAATGAAAGATGTAGTGGAAAAACTTAACAAAAATGATTTTGTACGGATTCATCGCTCATATATTGTTCGTCTTGATGCTATTACAGAAATTTTACATAACTCCGTGAAAATAGGAGATTACGAAATCCCCATTGGTATCTCTTATAAGCCTCTTTTTCTTGAAACAATGAAGAAATTTGACACAGAATAGTCCCTAACGGGAGCCGGGTTGCATTCATCGAGAAAACAATGCTTTTCACCGAAAATTCGCCAGCAATTCCTCCATATCTCTTACTTTAGCTTTAGAAAAAATGTGTGTTTATGGATTTATCTCAAATTGTTTTTCTTAGTATTCTGATTCTCAGTGTTGTGGTGCTATTTATCGTAGCCTACCCATTATACTATTCTGTTAAAGAAAGATTGAAATCAGGTGGAGTAAAGAAAAGTCCATCTGCCCCTGCAGTTCGTCTTGAGCCGGTAGTAAATCAAGGAATTCAGTTTGTAAATTCTGAGGCAGTACATTTACCTCAGCAACAGGCCTTTGATTTTAATACAGCAACAGAATCACAGTCAGGAGGTTTTCAACAGCCGGAAAAACCGACAAATATCAGAAAATCCCCGAAATTTGAAGTTTTCTCGAATATTCCTACTGCTCCTCGTCAGGGCGCTTATGTGAACAATTATAGAAATTGGAGTTCTAACTGGAACTAACTAAAGTTTCCTTTCCCCTTTAGTTCACCTTCTACCACAGAGAGAGAGGGCATCTGTCCTCTCTCTTTGTTTTAAATCATCAGATTTTATTTTCGTATTGTTTTGATGCTCTTTCAGGTTTTTCCTTATTCAGCACCTTTAATTTCCAAACTATGAAGTTCAGATTACAAAACCATTTTAATATGATGACAAATAATCTCATACGATAAAATACAAGAGTATTTTCATTGAAATATCAGATATTGTTGAGCTCCTTTGATTTATTACATAAAATATTTCGTGGTCAATGAGGAAACTTAATTTTTGAGATTAATTTAATAGAACATTATCTCACAAATATTGATATGCGTTACAGAAGTTCGGGAGGATACCTAAAATTTTTATACGGCATATCATAATACTACCAACAAAAATGCCCCTCTCCGTTTTCGAAAAGGGGCATGAAACTGCTTGTGAAAATCTAAACTACTACTTTAATTCAGGGAGTCTTCCCGGAGTCCACGGAGCTTTATGCTTATCTAATTCAGTTTCCAGCGTTTGTAGCTCTGCTGTAATGGATTTTAAGTTATTTATTACAGGCGTAATAGCCTCATACAATACATCGTAAGCAACTTTCTGATTTTTTGTGATATTCGATGTTGACTGATAATGCGTATATACAAGCTCTTCAAGTCGCCAGTTCAAAGGAACTTCCATCGGTGGAATTTCTTCACGGCTTGCCTTAGGTGTCGGACCATTAAATCTAAAGAGAATTCCATCCAACTCTTTCTTGATACGCGAGGCTACACGCAACAAGCTATCAGGTACTGAGGCTGTATTACTAATTGCCTGCTGAACATACACAACTCTCTTTAAAAGTTCTTCTGTGTACTTTTCTGCTCCTGTAACAACACGGAACAGTTCACCTGACTTTTTCTGAAATTCAACCAGCTCTTTTCTGTTTGCCGCAGGCAGAGTAGTAATTTCCAGCGGCTTAGCTACAAACTCAACGGGTCCATACAGTTCCTTTTCGCCTTCTCTGGTAACCATTGACATCGATATTTTATATCTCCCCGGTAAAGCAAATAATGCGCTTCCGCTTCCTGATGTTGCATTAAACTTATTATCGCGAACATTAACCGTCGATGGATCTTCATATCGCAAATCCCATGTTAACCTGTTGATCCCGGACGATGCCGATTTCTTTATTTTTCTTATAACTGTTCCGGTTTCATCATAAATCCTGAATATAAGATACGGGGCGATTTCTTCATCTTCTGCAAGTAGTTCCTGAGTAGAAGGTTGAGGAATTTCTTTACCCTCCTTGAACAATTCAGCTTCTTTTTCCTTACGGATTGATTTAAGGGTTTTGGGAACATCATTAATATAATATGTGAACACAGCACCAAATTCAGGGTTCGGCGCCTTAAAATAAGAAGCGCCCTGCCCGTATCTGCCGTCCTTTAAGTGATACATCAATGCATCTTTTACCGGAAAAATGTAAGCGGGCTTCTCAAAAAATTCTTTCGATATCTCCCGCAACGGAGAATAGTCATCTAATATATAAAACCCGCGACCAAAGGTAGAAATTACAAGATCCTTCTCACGCTCCTGAATAACTATATCGGTCACCTTAATAGTTGGCAATCCTGACTTCAGTTGAATCCACTTCTCTCCACCATTTGGACTAAAATATATTCCCCATTCTGTCCCTACAAACAACAGATTAGGAACTTCGGGGTCTTCAACAATAGTATTCACTGCTCCGTTTTTTGGGAGATCAGAAGCTATCGATTTCCATGTTTTCCCCTTGTCTGTGCTTTTGAGAACATACGGAGTAAAGTCATCTCTTTTATGATTATTGAAAGTGGCATAAACAACATTTTCATCGAATCGGGAAGCTAGAATATCGCTGACCAGAGTATATTTAGGAACTCCGGGGAATTCATCAATCTTTCTCCATGTCGCAGCATCTTCAGTAACCTGAATCAGTCCATCATCTGTACCGGCATACAATAAATTTTCTTTTCTTGGCGATTCAACCAAAGAAACTATTAATCCAAATTGTGAAGTGGAAACATCCTTTGAAACAGCATCACTGCTCCAGTATTTATCCATAACTTTGAAACTATTTCTATCAGTTCCTGTGCTTAAGTCACCGCTAATCTGTTTCCATGAATCACCTCTGTCATCACTGCGAAAAACCCTTTCAGCCGCAATATATAATCGGGTATTGGAAAATGGGCTTATGAAGAAGGGTGTATCCCAATACCATTTAAAAGTCTTTTGGTTCTTTTCAGGTTCCGGTCTTATATCTATTGTTTCTCCACTCCGCTTATCATAACGGATGATATTTCCATACTGCCAGGCAGAGTAAATGATATTATTATCCTTCGGGTCAATTGCCTGAAAAAACCCATCGCCACCGACAGTCATAAACCAGTCACTATTAACAATACCA
>CAYTLQ010000064.1:0-11730 GCA_964438715.1 uncultured Ignavibacteriaceae bacterium | reverse complement strand
ATGTACTATTGTACCAGTACTGCCACCACAAAATATTCCTTCCTCCTTTGTCAGCAATTTTGCGGCGTGAAATGAATCAGCGTCAGTAACATTTATTACTGAATCAATATATTGAAAATGCACATTTTCCGGGATACAATCCTGACCGATACCTTCAACAAGATACGGTACACCTTCTGTTATCTTATTTTGTTCTTTAAATATTCTGAATATCGATCCTTGTGGATCAGCGGCAATAATTTTAATTGCAGGGTTTTTTTCCTTTAGAAATTTCCCCGTTCCACTTATTGTGCCTCCGGTACCAATACCACTTATAAAGTGTGTTATTTTTCCATCCGTATCATTCCAGATCTCTGGTCCTGTTGTCCTGTAATGGATTTCAGGATTTGCAGGATTAGAATACTGATACATAAATAAGGAATTTGGAGTATCCCTTGCAATCTTTCTGGCAACATTGATATAATAGTCGGGGGAATCATGTTTTACCGAATTTGGACAAACAATTACTTCAGCACCTAAAGCTTTCAGGTAATTAATTTTTTCCGAGCTCACCTTGTCTGTAACAACAAAAACGGAATGATACCCTTTTACAGCCGCGGCCAAAGCCAGTCCGATTCCTGTGTTCCCGCTGGTGGCTTCTACCACCGTGCCACCGGGGTGTATTCGGTTATTTTTTTCTGCGTCTTCCAGCATTGAGATTCCTATCCGGTCTTTTACGCTGCCTCCGGGATTAGAGGATTCAAGTTTGGCAAAGATTTGAGGTTTAAGACCTTTGTTTATTTTATTCAACCGGATAAGCGGAGTATTGCCAACCTGATCGAGAATTGACTTCTTAAATTTCATTGTACCTCATTGAATTTTCAATACTTAGAGCAATTTATTTATAATATTATAATAGCGTATTCCCGCGAAGGAATTCTTCTGCGCTCATGATTTTTTTACCCTCCGGCTGGATTTCTTTAATAATCAATGCTCCCTGATTACAGCATATAAGAATTTCTTTGTTATTTTCGATTATTTTACCGATTTCATCAGAATAATCACTTACACCGGATTTTAATATTTTGTAGATCTTTCCCTTATTTCTGAAGTATGCTCCGGGATATGGCGATAAAGCCCTGACTTTGTTATGATTCGATTTGGCTGAAGCAGACCAATCTAATTCACACAGTTCTTTTGTAATTTTGGGAGCACGGGTAGCTAAAGTATTATCTTGTTTGATTAGTTTATATTCTCCACTTTCAATTAATTCCACAGTTTCCAGGACAGCTTCACTGCCGATAATACTCAGCCTGTCATGAAGACTGCCAAAATTTTCATCCGGCAGAATAGTAGTTTTCTTTATCAGATAAACATTACCTGTATCAACCTTTTCCTCTAATTTGAATGTTGTTACACCCGTTTCAGCGTCTCCGTTAATTAATGCCCATTGGATGGGAGCGGCGCCACGATATTTTGGTAAAATTGACCCATGTAGGTTAAACGAACCGTATCTGGGTAAATTGTAAACTTCCGGAGGAAGTATCTTAAATGCAACAACTACAAAGAGATCGGCGTTGATTTGTTTCAGTGACTCTAGAAAACTATTGTCCAAAAAATTTTCCGGTTGCAAAACAGGAATTTCATGGTTTATTGCATATTGTTTTACCGGTGAAGGAATTTTCTTTAAACCTCTACCCTGTTGGCGGTCCGGAGTGGTGACTACTGCAGATACTTTTTGGCGGGAATTCACCAACACTTCGAGAGAGGGAATGGAAAATTCCGGTGTACCGAAAAAAACTATATTCATCTTATTTTTTTTTGGTAACCGGATATTCGAATTTCATGTCTCTGGATTTTATCTTCAGTAATTCAGGTTCCAATAACTTTTGAGCTTCAGCCGGCATCCTGTCTATAAAGAACTTACCTTGCAAATGGTCATACTCATGTTGAATGACTCTTGCGAGTAAATCTGAATCTTGTAAAGTGTGCTTTTCCATAGATAAATCCATATATGAAAGGGTGATACCTATAGGTCTGATAACTTCACCCCGTAATCCCGGCAGACTTAAACACCCCTCTTCCATCGGTTTTTTCTCTTCTGATTTTTTTATTATTCTGGGATTAATAAAAACCATGGGTTTCGTATCTTCGAACCCTTTTACTTCAGAAATATCAACAATAAAAAGAGATTTCCCGCTTCCTACCTGATTTGCCGCAAGCCCCATTCCATTGGCATTATACATAGTCTCAAACATATTGTCGATAAGATCTTTTAAGCGTTTATCAACCTTTGTTACTGGCTCAGCCTTTGTTCGTAGTATTGAGTCACCGAATAATGTAATTGGTAGAACAGCCATTTTATACTCCTGATTTAATCTCTTCCGCTGAGGTAATAATTACCTGTGCATCTAGTTCACGGTACAAAAAGATCTCCGACGAGAAGAACATCATCTTAATTAAAATTCTAAATATAATTAACAGTTGTTGAATAAAAAATGTAAGAGCAATTAACACTAACGACCCCTTAGGAATAAAACTATCCAACACATTGTAAACCACTGCTGCAGCAGCTACAAAAGAGCTGGTTACAATAAACAGAAAAAAAACGATGGGAAAATTTTTATAGATGAATAATACACTTTTTTTAACACTCAGTAATATCGAACGGGAATCGTGAAGAACAACCAGTATTTTTGTGTAGTCGCCTAACAAATTCAGAAGACTTATCATGAACAAAAAGAATGTAAAAATTACGATATTGGCATATACAATCAAACCCTGATTGTTCACTCCTCCAAGTACAATTTCTGCACTCTCTTTCAACAATGTATAAACACTTATCAGTACAAAATGTACAGTTACGGAAGCAAGGAAAATTAGAACAAAACGAAAAAAATACTGAACGCCACCGTAAAAAAAATCTGATATATGATTCTTCTTTGGATTTCCAAGGACAGAAATAAGTCCTGCAGAATAAAATAACTGAATAAAATTATAAATAACTGTTAGAGAAATAAGTAGCAGTGGAAGTTGCTCTAAAACAGGGCGATTTTCTGCCCTGAATTGCAGATACCAATAAAAATCAAATTCTCCCGAAAAATGAGAATTAATATATGAATGCAACAGATCCTTCATAAAGAGGTTTGAAATAGGAAGCGTTATTGCAGCTGCAAAAACTACATTAGTAAGCCATAATAGCAGGAAAAATTTATAATTTGCAAAAACCTGCCTTGCGGCAAATATTAATGAAGTTTTCGTTAATAAAATCAAGCTATTGCCCCAAAAATGAGGAAGAAGCTCTGCATCCAGAACAGCCACCGGATTGAGAAATATATTCCTGCGGAGTAATGAGGCTCCAATACAAGACTGTTATTAGCAAAATTTGTATCAAAGATATTCTTTCTCTCCGGATCAATCTCAGCACCGCTTACCTCAGTATTGACATTATTAAAAACTATCCGCATATCCCGTTTTTCACCTGTTACACTTTTTAGTAAAGTATCGGTTGCGGTATATAAACGCAGTACTGCCGGATATCGCACATCACCTTCTCTACGGATTCGTACTGCACAAGTAGCACTGAGTGTATCTTGCTGAATTGACAATATCTGATAATCGCAACCTTCAGTATGATTGTACAGCGATTCTATGTAGCGGTCATTCAAAGTGCTTAGCTCAGCTTTGATGAAGTTAAGTAAATTCTCGCCGCTCATGTGTTTGAGTTTATATTTTTTATAGAGAGCGCCCAGCAAATTGGTAAATTGTTTTTTGCCAAATAATTTCTCCAATGAAAGGAAGAATAATTCTCCTTTACCATACGAAACTGTAGTATATTCATAATATGTTTCAAATAAGTAGGAGGAATCACTTAATGCGCCGGCACGATTGAAGTTATAATAATTAAGCAGAGATTCTGTCTCATTAGGAATATGAATATTTGCAAGTGTGTAAATTAATGGTAAATCAGCCAATTCAACCAAACTTAAGCCCCGAACCGGATAGATATTAAATAAATAAAAAAACGATGTCCGGTTTGAGAAAAACTCATCCATAATCCTACCGCTGAGATAATTCGCCAATCCTTCGTCTATCCATGCCTCATAAGTCTCATTAAGGGCTACCGAACCATAAAAAAACTGATGAACAATTTCATGTGCAATCAGTTTTTCCGGTAATTGGGTGTATTCAGGTGAAAAGAATTTGTGCTGTATAGTTATCAACCCCGGATATTCCATAGATGCAATTCCCCCTGAGTTTTTTGGGCATACCACCATAGTAAAATCTTTATACGGGTACTCTCCGAGCATCTTCCCAAGATAACTAAATGACCCCTCTATAATTCTCTTATACCGCTCAATAAAACTACTACAATATTTAGGATAAACAATTCTTCCTTTTATAGTGTTATTAATGGTAAACTTTACATCTTCGAACTGAGTATAAAAACCAAATACAACATCAAGTCTGTTTTCAGCTTTTACCCGCAATATTTTCCATCCTTTTTCCCGGGAATTTAATAATTGCCCTTCTCCATTATAAAAAGGAACATATCTCTCCGGGTATTGAATTTCTAAATTAAAATTCCAGAAATTGGAGTAAAATTCTGCATATTTGTGATACGGACTGCAAATCCATCTTCCATCTTTGAATACCCCCGGCTTTGGATACCATTGCGAGAAAAAAATAAAGTTTCCATCATCCGTTGCTCCCATTCTGCTCCATGCAATTGGTACCTTGAATGAGTATGATAGTTTAATTGAAATATGTTCACCCGGAGCAATAAAATACCCCGGCTTTATAACCCCGACGGTGCTATCCATTAAATTTGTTATGTCTGTGTTGACATATTGTATTTCCAAAGATTTTCCTGCGGCTTGAACAGAACGAAACTTTATTGAAGTAAAAGATCTCTCGGGTAAATCTCTGCCGCCAACATGTATAGTTTGCCGGTTACTAAAAGCATTGAGATAAAGATGCAGGAAGACCCGGTCGGTTGAATCCTGCGAAGTATTTTTCCAAATAATTTCCTGCTCTACCGATACTGTATTTTCTTCCGGATTAAATAATGCTTTAATTGAAATATCTCCGGAGTTAGACGGAAAATCTATTTCTCGTGCGGAAGGAGAATATGCGGTATCTGTCTGAGAGAGATTCGGAACATTGAAGGAACTTACATCGCTTTGAAGAAGTTTGAGAAAAGTAAAAGTAAAGAATCCAAAAATCAATAAAAGATATTTCATAAAGGAAATTTCAACCTGATGCGTTGAAAGAGCAGGTGTTCAGGAGATGAAAAACTAATTAAAATTCAGAAAATGAACTTTCAAATTCCTTTATACGCCTTGCACCCATATACCGCTTATCATAATACCCGTCCTGCATCGATGAAACAACAACACCATGAGAACGGCTTGCGTGCGCAAAATATTGGTCTCCGATATAAATGCCGACATGACCGGGACGCACTCTTCTACGGGTATTGAAAAAGACTAAGTCACCAAATTTTAGATCAGCTCTGTTAGTAACCGGTTCACCAACCGTAAATTGTTCCCTTGCTGATCGTGGTAATTCGATATTTAATGATGAAAGAAAAACATTTTGTGTAAATGCAGAGCAATCGATTCCTTTTTCTGAAGTTCCGCCATATTTATATGGTGTATTGAGGTACCGTATAATTTCGATAATTACATCTTCAATGACTGTAGTATGTGAAGAGCCTAATGTAGAATCTTTTTTTAGGGAGGAATATTTCTGTAAAAATTCTCCAAGTTCAATACGGGTCAATGTATCCGGTTCCGGATCATATTCGTCTTCCTCATCAACTGAAATATTCATAGAAGTATCTGGAATTTCCTCAACCACTTCAGAATTTGAGTATCGGGTTTTTTCGGTTACCTGTGTTTCTTCAGCTTCAGGATTTATTTCACTGTATCTGGTTGAGGCGCTCGATAACGCACAACCATAAAAATGTATTCCGGCAATAACGAAAACGTAAAGCGCAAAATACTTAAGCCTCATCATTATCCTAAGTAAGCTCTCAGGTTTTTACTCCGAGATGCGTGACGCAATCTGCGAATTGCTTTTTCTTTAATTTGACGAACACGCTCACGGGTCAAATTAAATCTTTCACCAATTTCTTCCAGAGTAAGCGAGTGTTCTTTGTTAAGTCCAAAATACAACCGAATTACCTCAGCTTCCCTTTCGGTAAGGGTGGAGAGTGCACGCTCAATTTCCATTTTTAAAGATTCGGTCATCAATCCGAAATCGGGGTTGGGCTGTTGATCATTCTGTAATACATCGAGTAACCTGTTATCTTCACCCTGTGCAAATGGTGCATCCATTGATACATGACGACCTGAAATTTTCAGTGTATCTGCTACTTCATTCACATCCATTTCAAGTTCCTGTGCAAGCTCTGCTGCACTGGGCTCTCTTTCATACTCTTGTTCAAGATTACTATACGCCTTACCGATTTTATTCAGGGCACCAACCCTGTTAAGAGGAAGTCGAACAATTCTGGACTGTTCTGCCAGTGCCTGCAATATCGACTGACGAATCCACCAAACAGCATAGGAAATAAACTTAAATCCTCTTGTTTCGTCAAATCGTTTTGCAGCTTTAATTAATCCGAGGTTTCCCTCATTTATCAGATCACCAAGAGAAAGACCCTGGTTCTGATATTGCTTGGCAACGCTGACTACAAACCGAAGATTAGCTTTTGTTAAAGCCTCGAGAGCACTCTGATCTCCCTTTTTAATTCTTATAGCTAATTCAATCTCCTGATCAGGAGTAAGAAGATCTACCTTGCCAATTTCCTGCAAGTACTTATCGAGTGACTGACTCTCTCTGTTTGTGTATTGTTTTGTAATTCTCACTAACTAAACCTTTGAATTAATTATCAACATAAATTGAATCAATAACGCCAACTATTGAAGCGTCAACCGGTGCCATATCCACCGGTAATGGTATGACCGCTTCGCTGGCAGTAACATAAATAACATACTCTCCCGAACCTGCCCCTGCAGTATCGGCAGCAATTATAGGCTCTCCGACTTTTTCAAGATTTCCGTTTAATGGTTGTATGATGAGCATTTTGATAGCGTGCAATGCATCATACTTTTTAGTTGCCCAAATGCTTCCGATAACTTTAGCGATATACATCGGATGAAATCCTTGCAGTAATTGCAAATTTTAACTTGCAAATATGCAAAAAATAGCAGTTTTTCAAAAGGTAAAAGATAAACTCTTTTAATCTCAGCTTGCGGCTTCCCTTGGCTTATGGATATCCAGTTTATCCACGATTGCCATAATAACCGCATCTACCGGTTTATTTTTTGTTATTACGGTTTGACGGGCTGAACTCCCGGTGGCAACTAATACTATCTCAGTTTCACCGGCTCCTACACTATCAACGGCAATAACAAAATTGTTGGTATCTTTCAATTGCAGATCCAATTGGCGAACAATAAGAAATTTTGCACCAACGAGGCTTTCATCTTTCTTTGTGGACCAAACGGTTCCGATTACTCTTCCTAATATCACTTTAAACTCCGTAATTCTTCAATTGCGAATATTTGAACACCTGTATTCTTATACCTTTCCGAATCATAAGTTAAAATCGGAAGTTTATTTTTCTTTGCAAGGGAGCAAAACATTATATCTCTCACTGACAACATTTTCATTCCCGAAGTTTCGAGGGCGTATTTGGGATGAATACCCAAAACTTTAAAGCCGTTTAATAAATCACGCACTAGTTGCTCTTCCGATTTACAAGTTGTGAACTTAAATAATTCAACCGCATTTATCACCGAAGTAAAACAGATACCGGAAATCAGGGCTTTCTCAAGATCGGTTTCCTTCGTAATATCTTCACAAAAAAGAAAACCAGCTATAATATCCGTATCAATAAGAAATTCTTTTTTCAGAATTCTTGCCCCGAATTTCTAAGAATTTTCCCTTCACAGCAAGCAGTTTATTACTTATGCTTTCTGGAATACCCTGAACCTTTGCAACCGAGAGGATCAACTGAATGTCTTCACTATTCGGTAACTCCTGCTCCCCTGCTGAGTTCTTTATTATTTGTTCATCTTTGATTTTATCCATTGAGAAAACTTTTCCCTTTCAGATCATTCTGAACTTTAAAGAAATCGCACACTGTTTTTCCGACATCAGAAAATGAAGAACGAATACCCAGGTCTCTGCCAAAACGGTTTTTCTGATAAAAAAGTAATGGCACATATTCCCTGCTATGGTCGGTGCTATCAGTTGTAGGGTCATTCCCATGATCTGCCGTTATTATCAGAGCATCGGTCTCGTCAATTTTTTCAATAATTTTTGGCAAAAAGGTATCAAATGCCCTTAGCGCCTGTGCAAAACCGACCGGATCATTCCTGTGACCAAAGTAAACATCAAAATCAACTAAATTTGCGAAAATAAAACTGTTTTTATTTGTCATAAGTGAGCGTAGAATAATATTACAGCCGTCAGCATTAGACTTACTGACTTCAGCCTTTTTAATGCCGCGGTTATTAAATAACTCATTTACCTTACCTATGCTAACAGTATTTATACCGCTGTCATAAAGGAAATCAAAAACTGTCGCCTCCGGCGGATCGAGAGAAAAATCTTTTCTGTTAGTGGTTCGTTTATAGTCACCGGAAACTCCGATAAATGGTCTTGCGATAACTCTTCCAACTACATGAGGGTATCTTAAAACCTTTTCACGGGTAATCGAACAAATTTTATATAATTTCTCTAACGGTATCACATCTTCATGTGCTGCGATTTGAAAGACCGAATCGGCTGAAGTATATACAATAGGATAGCCAGTGCGAACATGTTCATCACCAAGTTCCTTAATAATCTCTGTTCCCGAAGCAGGCTTATTACCCAGAAAACCTTTTAGACCGGTTTGCTCCAAAAAAGTTCTCATCAATTCTGATGGGAATCCACGAGGATAATAGGTAAAATCAAAATTAAGATGAATACCTCCTAATTCCCAATGGCCTGTGGTTGAGTCTTTACCTTTTGAAAATTCAGCCATTTTACCATAACAAGCTGTAGGGAACGATACTGATTCAAGTCCCTCTACTTCAATAATATTACCGAGACCAAGTGCGCGTAAATTGGGCAGCTGTAAGCCTTTAACAGCTTTGGCAATATTTGCGAGAGTATTACTGCCGGTATCAAAATATTTTTCAGCATCGGGCAATTCACCTACGCCAACACCGTCAAGAACTATTAAACAAAAATTATTAATAATCGCTCCTCAGTTAATATTTGTGGTTTTATTTCCGCCGTTCTTTACTGCTTTCTGAAGTGCAAGTTCCGCATTCTCATACAATTCATTAAATGTTTCTTTTTCGTTGCAAGATGAAATTCCAATTGATACAGTAAATGTATTTTGGATATTTAATGCAGGAACATTTAAGCGTGCAATTTTTACTCGTATTTTTTCAGCCCAGATAAATACATCCTGAGTATTTTTATTAAAGAAATACACTCCGAAAACTTTATCGCTGATTCGCCCAAAAATACAACTAGCATCAATTTCATTTTTTATTAATTCGCAGATGGCTACTGCAATTTTCTGTAGCGGATTATCTTCAAAAAGATCTACCTGCTCCAGAAATTCGTCAATTTTTATTAGTGCGAATGATGATGTAATATCTAAATGTCGTGTTTTAATTAATTCTTTAGTAACCAATTCCTCAAAAACACTACGGTTGAATATTTTTGTATCCAAATCGTATGCTATAAGACTTTTCATCAGAATCTGAGAAGAATATGCATACATAACAAACGACAAAATGTTTGTAATGCTTTGTAAAAATGTTATATCACTTGTTCCGTAAGCATCCTTTTTCAGACTTTCAAACCATAAAAGTCCATAATTCTGGTTCTGATAAATGAGTGGTATCGCAATAAAGGAGCCGTCAAAAACTACATCTTCGTGTGAAGAAAAGCGTTTCAAATTAATTGTTGCAGTATCATCTATTTTCACCGGCTTACCGGAGAGAATACATTTACCTGCCATTGTACCTTTTAACTCCACTATCAGATTTTCACCGACAAATTTCAGCGATTTTTTGTTAATTACTTTCGAAGTTCTGAAATGCTTTTTTTCCGGATCGTAAGATACAAGCACAAATGCGTCCCAATGAATAAGAGACTCTATTGACTTTTCAATTAATGAAATTGTATCGTGTGCTGATTTTACGGAACTTAGCGGAGTAATAAGCTCGAGAAGTCCATGAAGACGATTTTGTGATACAGACTCCTCATAACGCTCTTCAAATAAGCTAATCATCAGGGTAATGAGGCGAACAAATCTGCCAAGTGTAAATACAGTTTCCAATCCAAAGACATCGCTTTCCTTAGAGTCTATTGCCAATACTCCGATGAGTTGTTCATGATAGAAAACCGGAACTCCTAAAATACTTCTTATACCTTGAGGGGATTTATAATAACGAATAATATCAGCCTCTGCGGCAACCGGAATGTCTGAGCGAAGTTCAGGCTCACCTTTTTCAACAATATTACCTAAAACATCTGCTTCAATATCAAACTTTCTTTGCTGTATATCTCTTGAATTTGATACATACTTTTCTATTGTAAGTTTATTTTTTTTCTTTTGATACCAGAAAAATATTGCAGTATTCGCTGAAAATGATTCCTTTATAATAGTGAGGATTTTTTCAAGGACAAATGAAAATTGGCTCCCCTCACCGGCATCTTCAGGAAACATTTCATTAGAAATTTCTGTATAGCGTTCCTTCAGATCACTTGGCATTTCAATCGAAGGTCGGGAGGCTCGTTTGAAGATTTTTATTTCATCGCTATCGATAATTGAGGATGCTGATCTTCCGGGCTTAATCGAAAACCCCTCTTCCTTATAATCTAATTCTGCCTGAGTATCAGGGGTAGAGGGCAAAGTGTCATTCTCTAACTTGTCATCGGATTGATAAGCGGAGGTAGTATCTTCTTCAAACTTTGAGTCTCGGAGAAAAATTACCATTGCTACATAAACAATTATTATCAGAGCTCCAATGAGTCGCAGCCAAATGTCATTTACCAATAGTAATATCACCAATAATGTGGGGATTGGTAAAAAAGTAAGTATTCGTCGCGACTGTTTACGAAGCATTAAATCTGTTTTTTGAGGAAAGATAGAAAATAAATGCCAAATTAACAAAATTTTTCGTTTTTATTGTTCACTTTACCCAAAAAGAATTTCTGATAAAAATCTGGTAATTTCTTTTCTTCCTGTCCCATCGACAGAAGAATAATAAATAACACGGTTACTAAGCAAATACGGATAGGTATTCTTTATCATTTTGGAATGAGAAGCTTTTTGACTCTGTTTCAATTTATCAGTCTTTGTAAAAACAGTTATTGTTGGCAAAGACATATCATCAATCATTTTTCTCATAAGCAAATCTAAATCCGTCGGATTGTGTCTGCTGTCAATCAGGTGGCATATTGTTTTAATATTACCGGAACTTTGTAAGTATTGTTCGATATTTCGTGACCATGCTTCTATTTCTGTGCGAGCCGCTTTAGCATAACCATAGCCCGGTAAATCAACCAGATAAAATTTATTGTCACAAAGGAAAAAATTAATACTTCTTGTTTTTCCCGGAGTTGCACTGACCTTTGCCAGACTTTTTCCTGTAAGTGAATTGAGAAAAGACGACTTGCCAACATTCGACCGGCCACAAATTACTATTTCAGGGCGTTCAATTTTTGGTA
>CAYTLQ010000063.1:0-8000 GCA_964438715.1 uncultured Ignavibacteriaceae bacterium | reverse complement strand
TCGTTGTGCGGAATTCAGCAGGGTATGAGCGGAACAATTGTTTATGAGCCTGCGGGTGAAAGTCTGAAAACAGCGTTCATACCCGGGCAACCATCCACACTGCCCTGGTTATCAACACGGGAAAATGCTGAACTAGCCTGTAAAATTGCCGGTACAAAAAATACATCATCTGATTTTGATGATATTTTCTCTATCTGCGGTATTGCAGGGTATGAAGATTTCTCACCGTATGTAAAAAGTATGGGTTTTCGTTTCAGAATATCTCTTGCAATGGCTGTATTATCCGGCGCAAATATACTCTGTGTTGATGGAGCATTAAACGGGATGAAAGCTGAGCTAAAAAATGAGTGCTTCGATATTCTAAAAGATTTGTTCACGCAAAAGGGTATAAGAACAATTTACACAACCTCAGATATCAGTGAACTGCTTTACACGGGCTCTGTATTTATTTTAAAGGGTAATCCGGTGCGAACCATTGTTGATTGTGGAATCGAAAAAAATACTGTACCTGATCTTAATAAAATTATTTCTCAGGCAATAGAGTAAACCACTATGATTAATAAAACTGAGCAACTGCATAAAAAACGGGCTGAAGCGAAGCTTGGCGGTGGAAAAGAGAAAATTGAACAACAGCACAAAAAAGGTAAACTCACTGCACGGGAAAGAATTGATCTCCTTGTAGATGAAGGGAGTTTTTCTGAACAGGATATGTTTGTTACTCATAGGTCTGTTGATTTTGGCTTGGATAAAATTTCTTACCCCGGAGATGGTGTTGTAACCGGCTTTGCCAAAATTGAAGGGAGGCCTGTGGCAGTGTTTAGTCAGGACTTTACGGTTCTTGGTGGCAGTTTATCGGAAACCAATGCAAAAAAAATTGTGAAATTGATGAATACTGCAATGAAGTTAGGTATTCCAATCATTGGGTTGAATGATTCCGGTGGCGCAAGAATACAGGAGGGCGTATTAAGTCTCGGAGGATATGCCGACATATTTTTACTGAATACACTAGCTTCAGGTGTGATACCTCAAATCTCGGTAATATTAGGACCTTGTGCCGGAGGTGCAGTATATTCTCCTGCAATCACCGATTTTATTTTTATGGCAAAGAATTCCAGTTATATGTTTGTTACCGGGCCGAATGTAGTAAAAACTGTAACACATGAAGATGTGTCTTTTGAGGACCTTGGCGGCGCGGAGACTCATGCATCAAAGAGTGGTGTTGCACATTGCATTTTCGAAAGTGAAATTGAAACCTTGTTGAATGTCCGAAGATTACTTTCGTACCTGCCATTGAATTTTATGGATAAATCACCTGTACTTAATGTAGGGGATTTCACAAGAGATCAGGCTATATTAAACACTATAATACCACCTGACTCTAATAAGCCCTATGACATGAAGGAAATTATTAATCTGATATGCGACGAAGATTCATTTTTTGAAATTCATGCATCCTATGCTGAAAACATTATAGTTGGATTTGCAAGAATTGGTGGGATGGCGATTGGAGTAGTCGCAAATCAACCGGCAGTTTTGGCCGGAGTACTTGACATCAATGCCTCTGTCAAGGGTGCGCGATTCGTCCGTTTTTGCGATGCGTTTAATATCCCTCTGTTAGTTCTTGAGGATGTACCCGGATTTTTACCGGGAACCGATCAGGAGTGGAATGGGATAATCCGACATGGAGCAAAACTGCTTTATGCATTTTGTGAAGCAACCGTACCAAAAATAACAGTAATTACACGGAAAGCCTACGGAGGTGCTTATGATGTTATGAATTCCAAGCATATTCGTGGTGATTTTAATTTTGCATGGCCAACCGCTGAAATTGCAGTGATGGGGCCGAAAGGCGCTGTTGAAATTATTTTTAAGAAGGAGATTCAGGCGGCTGAGAATCCGGAACTTGAACTGCAGAAAAAGGTCGAGGAATATACCGAAAAATTTGCCAATCCCTATGTAGCGGCAGAGAAAGGATACATTGACGATGTGATAGAGCCTTCCGAAACCCGAAAAAGGGTAATTGAATGTTTTAGTTTATTGAAAACAAAAGTTGATAGAAATCCTAAAAAGAAGCACGGTAACATTCCATTATAGAGAGTGAATAAATTATGAAACAATTGGGGGTAAATGGAGTATAAGTCATTGTAATATTCACATTTAATTCAATATTGCTGAGATATTACTTGATAAAACATATATTATTGCGTATATTGCAAAATCTATTAATGAAAGGAACCCAATGGTGAGAAGAACGATTCTGCTGCCAGTGGCTTCTTTACTTGCTCTGTTGCTTTCAGCATGCGGGTCAAATAAAGAAGTAACTACAGAAGTGAAAGTTCAGGATACCGTCCAGACTGTCACAAAAACAGAAATTGTAACTGAATTACTCGAACAAG
The DNA here is from genome assembly GCA_964438715.1 of uncultured Ignavibacteriaceae bacterium. Lineage (GTDB taxonomy): Bacteria > Bacteroidota > Ignavibacteria > Ignavibacteriales > Ignavibacteriaceae > CAYTLQ01. The sequence goes on along the minus strand of CAYTLQ010000063.1, from coordinate 5,604 downwards.
CCCGCCAATCATATGTTTTAGCTCTACAAAAACAAGAAGCTAACAGCACTACAGAATGCGTTGAGAATTATGAAAATGCTTTACGCATAATTAATAATCTTAGTTATTATCCCGGTATTGAAGAAAATGAGGCTTATGCTGAACTTTCAGGTTCAATCATTGAGGATTATAAAAAGTTTATTGACGGACTGAAAGAGCTCCCTGACGGAGTGAGTTTTGCAGCTTTTGAAGAATGGGCAGGTAAATCAATTGCAGAATTGACTGAACCTCCTGCTCAGGAAAACACTATTGACACAGTTCAGATAGTAAAAAAAGAAGTCATACCCGCCGAGATTCCTCTCGAAGTAAATTCTATTGTTGAAAAGTGGGTTGAGTATTTTACCGGTCGTGGACGAAAATATATGTCAACCTGGTTAGCCCGTTCCGGCAGGTATTTCCCAATGATGCGACAGACTTTCAGAGAAGAGGGAATCCCTGAGCAGTTAGTTTATTTAAGTATGGTGGAGAGTGGCTTAAATCCCACTGCCAGATCATGGGCTGGTGCAGTAGGATTATGGCAGTTTGTGCGTGGAACAGGGAAAATGTATGGACTTAAAAATGATTTTTATTTCGATGAACGGCGTGATCCGATTAAATCTACCAGAGCAGCAGCCCGCCATCTTCGAGATCTTTATAATTCACTTGGCGACTGGTATCTTGCCTTAGCTTCGTACAACGCTGGTGAGGGCCGTATAACAAGAGCAATCCGTCGTTCCGGTACCCGTGATTACTTTTCTATGTTGCGGTATTTACCCCGTGAAACAAGAGGCTATGTACCACAATTTATTGCTGTGTGCCTGATTGGAATGGATTTAGAAAAATATGGTTTTACCAATATCCAATATTACAATCCCCTGGAATTTGAGACTGCAAAAGTTTATGAGGCGATAGATATTGGTTATCTAGCAAGTTGTGCAGGTGTAAGTCCGGAGACACTTATTGAACTGAATCCTGAATTAACACAGTCGTGTTCTCCAGCTAATTTCCCCGGTGGTTATGACTTAAAACTGCCAAAGGGTACAGCTCAACAATTTGCCTCTGCCATTCTGAATGTTCCTGAAAGCGCTAAAAGAAATTTCGCTTTTCACACTGTAAAGAAAGGGGAATCTTTAAAGACTATTGCAAAAAAATATGATGTTTCTGTTCATGAATTGGCTGATGCAAATAATATTTCTGTAAGGACGAAACTTAAAAGAGGAGCGAAACTCAGAATACCGTTTAAGGTAACTTATCAGCAGTCACAGTTTGCAGTGAACTCAAACGAAATAACTGCTGAAGAAAAGAAGGAGAGCACAGAATATGTATCACCTTATGCTTCTCTTGCCGATGAAAATGGAGTAGAAAACAGCGGAATAGGTGATGAAGAAGATGAGGTCTCATCTAATGCATCTGAAGAGCCTTCAGAAGAAATTAAAGTAATACCTTCCGGGAAGGTTTTAGTTCAGTACACAGTAAAAAACAAAGAAACTATTAACGGAATAGCTGAGTTGTTTGATGTGCGTGCTTCCGATTTACGCAACTGGAATAATATTCCTTACACAGAAGGGATAAAAATTGGTCAGGTGCTAAATGTATATGTTCCTGAGGATAAAAAGGACCTATACGCCAGCTATGATAAATTATCATCTTCAGAAAAGAAAAGCGCATTAAACAATAAATCACTCACCTCGAAGTCACTTGTTTATCATACAGTAAAAAAGGGTGAAACACTTTCATCTATTGCTATTAAATATAATGTAAGCATTGATGAATTGAAAAATTGGAATAACCTGAGCGGGAAAAAAATACTGAGGAATCAGAAATTAAAAATCTATTCAGATAAATCAAAAGATATTGCTTCAAATGAGGTAATATCTAAAAAGCCCTCCAGTAATAAACCGTTCAAACATAAGGTTCGTCCCGGTGAGACAATTAGCGAAATTGCCGAAAAATATAATGTTAAAATCAGTCAAATTAGAAAATGGAATAATCTTGCTGATAATAAAATTAAGGCAGGGAAGTCTTTAAAGATATATCCATCGGAAGATGAAAAATCTTTTGGCGATAATACTACAAAAAATCCTGCAACATTGAACCTTTATGTTGTTAAAAAGGGTGAAACTATTGGAGAAATTGCTGAGAAGTTTAATGTTAGCAGTACTAATATTCGTAAATGGAATAATATTTCTAAAAATAAGATATTCGCTGGTCAGAAATTAAAAATTTATTCTGATAGCGGAGAATCAGAGACGAAAAGCGATAAAAAATCAGTAAAGGAAAAATCAACCACTGTTAAATCTTCTGTTAAAGAGGATAAAGCTTCGAAGAGTTTGATACATAAAGTGAAGCGAGGTGAAAATCTCTATACCATTGCGAAAAAGTATAAGGTGAGTGTTGAAACTATAACTCAGAACAATAATCTGATAGACAGTAAAATTAAGCCGGGGCAGAAACTGGTTATCAGATAAAAAACTTTTAACGAACATATTGATTTTACACCGTTAGGGGTGTTGCGAAGTTTGCGTGACTGAGATAAAACCCTTAGCACCTGATCCGGGTAGTGCCGGCGTAGGGAAACGGTTGAATCTTTGCTATGGTTTTTTCCAACAAAAGTCCCGTTTCCGGTGCTTTTTTATTTTAAAGGAGGAACTTATGGTAAAAATAATTTTATTTATTATTGTTTTCTTTCAAATTCATTTTGCTCAGCAGTTTCAAATTACAGGTATTGTAACTGATGCGGCAACGAACGAAAAACTTGATGGGGCAACTACAACTGTTTCATCAGGGGGTGGAACAATAAGTTCTCAAGGCGGTAAGTTTTCTATTTCTGTTTTGCCGGGTGATTCTCTCTCTGTTTCATTTGTTGGATATATTACAAAAGTGATTCCGATCCATTCGGGAGGTGTTTCAAAAATTTTAATTTCACTGGAGAAAACTTCTTTACCATCTCAAACTATTCTTATAACCGGTACAAGAAGTGAGAAGACCGAACAGGTTACAACATTTACGATAGTAAATGAAAATGAAATTAAGAGAGAATATACTCTTCAGGATATACCACAATTTCTTAGTTCGCTTCCCTCAGTAATTTCATACTCGGAGGATGGAAACGGTATTGGATATAATTATCTCAGCATTCGGGGATTTGATCAGCGAAGGATTTCAATTCTGATTAATGGTATTCCCCAAAATGATCCTGAAGACCATGGAGTTTACTGGATCGACTTCTCAGATTTGCTGGCAACCACAGAGTTGATACAAGTGCAAAGGGGGACAGGAGGGGGTATTTATGGCTATCCGGCTATTGGCGGCGCAATCAATATTGTTACATCGGGATTTTCTTCAAAGCCACGAATTAGCTTGCAAACAGCAGTAGGAAATAACAATACCCGAAAATATTCTCTCTCACTTCAAAGTGGTGTTGTCGGGAGTCAATATTCTTTCACTGCAAAATTATCGCAGATATTAAGCACAGGGTATAAAGATTTAGGATGGGCTAAACTTTCATCGTTCTACTTGTCCGGTATTCGTTTTGATGACAATATTACCACTCAAGTCAATATTTTTGGTGGGCCTATTGAGGATGGTTTGACATACACAGGAGTACCGAAGTTCGCTGTAAAGGATAAGAACCTAAGAAGAAAAAATTATTCCTATTGGGAATCAGACGGTCAAAAAATAACATACGCGACAGTTCGTCGTCCTGAAGAGAAAGAGAATTTTTCTCAACCTCACTTTGAATTACTTAATGAAGTTAAGGTAAATAATAACCTGAAACTTAATTCTACTATGTTTTTAATACTAGGGAACGGCTTTTTTGATTATGATGGTTCATGGGCTAATTATTCATATTTCCGGTTAACACCCGAAAATGGCTTCAATATTAATGGTGACCCGGATACCCTGTACGCAGGTACAACCCTTATTCGTGCTATGGTAGAAAATAAGCAATTTGGTTGGATACCGAGAATACAATATAACTATGGAGGCGGTGAATTAATTGCAGGGGCTGAATTAAGAATGCACCGCTCTGTACATTGGGGTTCTGTTCAATATGCGGAAATTCTTCCGGCAGGAGTTAGTCCGGAGTACCGTTATTATTATTATGAAGGTGGAAAGAACATTTTCGGGGGATTTATAAACGACAAACGAAAGATAACGAATAAGCTTTCATTGCAATTAGAAATGCAGATTATGTATCTGAAATATATTCTGAAAAATGAAAGATATGTCGGTAATAGTTTTACTGTAAACCATACATTTGTCAATCCGCGCGCCGGTATAAATTGGGAGATAAATAAAGAACAATCTGCCTATTTTAGTGTTGCATTCGTAAGTAAAGAACCACGCTTAAAGAATTATTATGATGCGGCGGAGTCCAGTTATGGGACGGAACCACAATTTAAAGTGAACCTTGATGGAACTTATAATTACTCCGAGCCGCTTGTTAAACCGGAGAAGATGCTTGGAATTGAGCTTGGATACCTGCTAAAACCTAAGAATCTCGATCTCAGTATTAATGCTTACTATATGCTATTTCGCGATGAAATTGTGAAACAAGGACAATTGGACAGATTTGGAGTCCCGGTAACAGGTAATGTGGATGCTTCTCTTCATACCGGTATTGAGACCTCAGCAGTATTAAAATTATCAAATGTTATGGAAACAAATTTTAATGTTACCTATAGTTTGAACAAAATAACTTCCGGTAAAACATTCATTACTTATCCTGATCCTCTCAATATCGGGAATACTTTGACACAAGCAATTGATATAAGTGGAAATGCGATAAGCGGAGCTCCCTCAATTACTGCATCCTGGGCATTTCGGTACATCAGTCAGTATGCTGATCTGATTCTTAGTGCAAACTATGTCGGTGATATGTATTCAGATAATTACGGTGAAAAACTAAAATCATATTTACTCTCATACCCGGGTTTTCTTGATTATTCCGATAATGTTAACGACGCATATTTAGTTTTTAACTCAATGATAAATTTCCGTTATCCTGCTGATAATATTGGGTTAAGTCTTGAAGCATTTTTCCAGATCAACAATATTTTTAATTCATTGTATTCAGCGTATGCAATAGGTAAAGAGTATTTCCCTGCCGCAGAAAGATCTTTCCTTGCAGGACTAAGAATTGGATTTTGAAAAAATGGCACAGAAAACAAAAACTGCATTGGTTGTTGCGAATGGGGAAAAACCTAAGAAAAAAATTATTGAATATCTTCTCAGGAAGGAGAAATTTACAATTGTTGCCGCAGATGGAGGATTAAAAAATTGTGAAAAACTATCACTTCAGCCTGATATAATAATAGGTGATCTTGACTCAGCTCCAAAACAGTTGTTACAAAAATATTCTGCTAACTCTGTAATACTTCGGCAGGAAGGGCAGGACGATACAGATTTGGAGAAAGCAATAAAATATCTAATAAAAAATAGATTTACATCTGCCTTTTTTGTTGGAATTGCCGGAGGGAGAATGGATCATCAGTTAGCAAATCTGAGTCTGCTCATCAAGTATAATAAGAAATTGAGGATGACTTTTATTACAACTGAATCTGTTTTTCTCTTATACACATC
>CAYTLQ010000062.1:0-4209 GCA_964438715.1 uncultured Ignavibacteriaceae bacterium | reverse complement strand
CATTACCGCTTTGAATGTAGGTTTGCACATCTTTAAAGGCTGTTTCCTCCAAAGCAGTGCGTAAAGGTGCCATTAATAACTTATTTTTTCCTGTTGGCATAACACCACGAAGAAAAAAAATAAATGTTGAATTTGTAACTTTCTCCAATCAGAGATTGATAATAATATATTTCTGAAAAGTTTAAAATAATAAAGCCCGCAATATTGACAGCGGGCTTTGTACTCCTCACAGTAACACAGTGGTTTTTATCTTGTAAGCAGCATCTTATTTACAGCTTTGTATAATAGTTCACCATTTGCTGAGGAGGCTGTAAGTGAATAATAATAAACTCCGCTTGTAAGTCGTGAGGCATCAAAATTATAAGAGTGATAACCGGCGCTTAATTGTGACTGCACAAGAACTGCTATTTCACTGCCGGTTACATCATAAACAGAAAGCCGCACAGTAGCATCGGTGGGGATACTAAAACCAATTACAGTGGAAGGATTAAATGGATTCGGATAATTCTGCATTAGGTTGAAATCAGCAACTGCACCCACTGAGACCTCGTCTTCAAGAACATAATAACGGGTTGAGCCATCAAGGTCAGTCTGAATTAAACGATAGTTATAAGTTCCAACTGATACTCCGGCATCACGAAAAGTATAAGAACTCAGTTCAGATGTTGTTCCCTTACCAGCAACAAATCCAATTTGTTGCCAATTATCGCTCTCTGCGGCATTTTTTCTTTCTATATAGAATCCTTTATTATTCGTCTCTGTTGCTGTCACCCATTTTAATTCGACACTATTCCCTGCAACTACTGCACTCAATGAATTTAATTCTACGGGAACTACACTTGTAACCTGAATTATTTTATTTGCTGCAAAATTCCAGTTATCATTATTATTGCCTCCGGTAAAGTCAACGCTATTTCCGTTGGCATAAAGTGTAACATTGCCGGCAGTAGCTGGAGCTTTATAAGTAAAATTAAATGTTACTGTTCCACTGACGGGAACTGCAGGTGATGTATGGGTTAACTCATCACCGATTTTTTGCATTCCTGTACCCGCTGTAAGTATTCCACCCGAAGCCGCAATATTTGTACCTCCACGGGTCAGCGTACCACCACTAATTGTTACAGAAAAATTCGCCGTTTCATTAATAACCATTGTAGAAGGTCCATTTATAGTAACTGTTACTCCTGCAGTAGGCGTACTGCCATGGCATGTACATCCGGATCCATTTTTTAGTGTAGCACCGGTAATTCCGGTTGAATAAGCATAAAATAAAAACGAAACAAAAACAGCCATTAGTACAATAGCCGCGTGCATCCTGCCGGATGAGTGGAATCTTTTAATCATGGGCACCTCTTTTGTTAAGAAATTTTGGTTTGTATTGTAAATAGTGTTTATTACAAATAAAAAGGGACTTAAATTTGGGAACTTTTTTAAGGAATTTTTTTGAATATAAGAAGTTTAATCTTTTCAGCATTTTTTACAGTTTTTACAATTTTCGGTCAGCAAACCGATACTATCTGGCTTCGGACGGTTTTAGAATCGAAACCCGAATTCTTCGGAGAAATTCTTAAAAATCAAGGTAAGTACAAAGTACAGATTCTTTACACCCGGATAAACAGAAAAGCAAATGGCAGTCCCGAATTTACAACATTTGGTTATTGCCCCGATTCATTGTATTATTTTTATCCTGCCTCTACGGTAAAATTACCCGCCGCTGTACTTGCTCTGGAAAAAATTAATTATTTGAAAGAGAGCAGGCTTAAGACCGCACCGATGAAAATTGAATCGGAATTTACAAAAAATACTTTTAATGTATCGGATACCTTACCGGCACATCTGTTGCCAACTATCGAAAACTACATTAAACGGGTTCTTTTGGTAAGTGATAACGACAGTTACAATTATCTCTATGAATTTCTTGGACAAGAGTACATAAAAAGCCGCCTTACCGAAAAAGGTTTTATACAGACAAATATCATTTCACGGCTCTCTGTCAGTCTTTCTCCTGAACAAAACAGAATTACGGGGCCGGTTTTCTTTTATAATGGTAAAGAGATTATTTATAAACAGTCCCCCGATACAAACAAAACGATAATTAAGAACTTAATGAAGGGATTACATGCCGGTATTGGATATTATCGAGGAGATTCACTGATAACGCAACCGAAGGATTTTACCTATTTAAATTCATTTTCCATTTATGATCAACACTCATTCATTCTTCGGCTGTTTTTTCCTGAGAACTACCCCGCCGATAAACAATTTAATCTTACAGAGGATGATTATCAATTGTTATATCGATATATGTCCCTTTTTCCTGCAGAATCTGAATTCAACGAATATAAAGACACAACGCATTATTGGGATAGTTATGTTAAATTTTTCTTATTTGGAGATACAAAAGACCCCCTTGACGGCAGTGTGAGAATATTTAATAAAGTTGGTCTCGCATACGGTTTTTTAATAGATAACGCATATATTATAGACTATAAACATAATCGTGAATTCGTCCTCTCCGCTGTAATTTATGTAAATGAAGACCAAATTTTTAATGATGATAAATATGAATACGATACAGTTGGGTTCCCCTTTCTGGCTAAGCTTGGTAGAATTCTTCTTGAATATGAACGAAGCCGGGAGCTTAAACATTTACCCGATTTTTCCAGATTCGGTTTTTTCAATTCTGCAGGAAAGTTAAAGTAAATGCGTATCTCTCAGCAGAAAATCGATCAGATTATCACTTCAGCGGATATTGTCGATGTAATATCACAGTATGTTACCCTCCGGAAAAGAGGTAGAAATTATATTGGGTTGTGCCCTTTCCATACCGAAAAGACACCTTCATTCAGTGTTACTCAAGATAAACAAATGTTTCGGTGTTTCGGCTGTCAGAAAGGCGGCAATGTTGTCAAATTTTTGATGGAATACAAAAAGATAGGGTATGTAGATGCACTACGGGAACTTGCCGAACTTACCGGAATCACTTTGCAATTTGAAAGCGGTGATGTTCGCGGTCGTGAGCCTGAATATGAGGTAGAATATGAACTTAATAATACTATCAGCCGACTCTTTCAAGAGCAGTTATTAAGTACAAATGAAGGAGCCTTAGCGCTAAAATACCTAAAAGATAGAAAAATTACGGATAGTGCCATTCATGCTTTTGGTCTTGGTTACTCCCCTGCATCCCGTTCGTTTTTATCCGAATATATCGAAAAGAATAAACTCCCGGTAGATGTGGCGTTAGCGCTTGGGCTTATAATGAAAAATGAAAATGGAAAATTAATTGATCGGTTTTCGGGCAGAGTGATGTTTACTATACATTCTCATGTGGGCAGAATTGTTGCGTTTGCCGGCCGGGTACTCGATGAAAAGCAAAGTCCTGCAAAATACATGAACTCTCCCGAGTCGCAAATTTACCATAAAAGCAGTGTACTGTATGGTTTGTTCCAGGCTAAGGATGAAATACGGAGAAACGACTTAGCCATAATTGTGGAAGGCTATATGGATCTCCTCTCTCTGTATCAGCACGATATTAGAAATGTGGTTGCCGTTTCTGGTACTGCACTTACGGATGAACAGATTGTTCTTCTTTCCCGCCACACAAAAAATGTTGTCCTATTATTCGATGCCGATATGGCGGGACTAAAAGCTTCACTCCGCAGTATTGAGCTTTTATTAAAAAGAAACATGAAAATAAAAATTGCTTCCCTTGCACAAGGTGAAGACCCCGATTCATTTATTAATAAATATGGTAAGGAAGAATTTCTTAAATCAATAAATTCAGCTCAATTATTTCTGGATTACCAATTTGGGGTTTACGAAAAGCAGGGAGTCCTTGAAGATCCCAGAAGCGCGGCAACAGCTATCAGGGAGTTACTGAAACAGTTGGTATATATTCAGGATCCCATAGAGCAAAGTTTCCTGTTACGCTCTGTTTCCAGAAAATACGATCTTGATATCCGTATGCTTGAACAGGAATTACGGCGTGAGGAAAAGAAAGTTACTGTTAACGATAAACGAAACACTGACAATAAGACCCGTAAACAAAACGAAACAAAAGCTGAAGCGGGTAAAACACGCAATAACTTTAAAAATCCTCTTGAAAATAAAATCATTGGCCTGCTCTTACAAGGTGAACCTGAAATAACAGAGTTTCTGCTTCGTTATGTTACAATAGATGAGATACAAAGTATTGCAGGAAGAGAAATA
>CAYTLQ010000061.1:0-4399 GCA_964438715.1 uncultured Ignavibacteriaceae bacterium | reverse complement strand
GATATAAATACGCTTTGTTTAATAAAATGATGTTAATTAATTACTGCCTGGTGTCGGTGGGACTTCTTCTTCTCGTTCAGGAAATTCAGAACTTACATCCTCTTCAATAAATACCAGATGATCAGTATTTTCGAAGTGTTTAGCTACAATATGACTACCTTCTTTAAATCCACCCTTAAGTATTTCTTCAGCCAAAGCGTCCTCTACATATTGCTGTAATGCTCTGCGAAGCGGACGAGCGCCATATTTCGGATCGTATCCTTTTTCAGCAAGAAATTCTTTCGCTGATGGATCGAGGGAAAGTGTCATTTTATTCTCTTTTATGTTCTTAAGCAGTGTCTTCAGTTCAATGTCAATTATTTGAACAATATCCTCTTTCGTGAGACTCCGGAAAACAATGCTTTCATCAAGCCTGTTCAGAAACTCAGGACTGAAAAGCCGTTTCATCGCATCCTGAACAGTATCCTTCATAGCGGTAAACTGATCAGTTGAGGACTTATCAGAAAATCCAAATGACCCAATAGTTTTAATATCCCGTGTTCCGATATTAGAGGTCATGATGATTATTGTATTCTTGAAGTCAACTTTTCTTCCGAGGCTGTCTGTAAGAACACCTTCATCCAAAACCTGTAACAGTATTCCAAAAATATCAGGATGAGCTTTCTCAATCTCGTCAAAAAGAACCACAGAGTATGGTTTACGACGAACTTTTTCCGTTAACTGTCCGCCTTCTTCATAACCCACATAACCCGGAGGAGCTCCGACCAGACGGGATACAGCAAACTTTTCCATGTACTCGGACATATCAATCTTTATTAACGCATTATCGGAATCGAACAAATACCTGGCTAATACTTTGCACAATTCAGTTTTACCAACTCCGGTTGGTCCGAGGAAAATAAAACTTCCGATTGGGCGGTTTGGATTTTTCAGACCCGCTCTGGCACGACGAATGGCTTTGGTGAGTTTTATTACCGCTTCATCCTGACCAACAATTTTCCCCTTGAGCGCTTCTTCCATATTAAGTAATTTTTCCGATTCAGTCTGAGCAACACGGTTAACGGGTATTCCTGTCATCATTGCTACTACTGTGGCAATATCTTCTTCAGTAACATCATATACTACTTCTTTGGACTTATTTTCCCACTCGCGTTTCGCTGTTTCGAGATCAGATTGATACCGTCTTTCTTTATCGCGCAACCTTGCAGCTTCTTCGTAATCCTGCTTTTTCACTACATTAGCCTTTTCGATCCTTACCCGTTCTATTTCATCTTCAAGTGCAAGGATTTCAGGAGGTACTTCAAAATTGCGCATATGTACTCTGGAACCAGCTTCATCAATTACATCAATTGCCTTATCGGGTAAATGCCTGTCGGTAATGTAACGATTGCTGAGTTTCACCGCCGCTTCAATTGCTTCATCGGTGTAACGAACATGATGATGTTCCTCATAACGAAACTTAATATTATTAAGAATCTGGAGAGTTTCTTCATAAGTTGGTGGATCAACCATTACTTTTTGGAACCTTCTGTCAAGAGCGCCATCAGTTTCAATATATTTACGGTACTCATCCAATGTGGTTGCTCCAATACACTGAATATCACCGCGAGCTAAAGCCGGTTTAAACATATTTGAAGCATCTAGCGAACCAGAGGCTCCTCCTGCCCCGACAATTGTATGTAATTCGTCAATAAACAGAATGACATCTTTTGCTTTTTCAAGCTCACTCATCAATGCTTTCATTCGTTCTTCAAACTGGCCACGATATTTTGTACCGGCAACCAGTCCGGCAAGGTCAAGTGTTACAACTCTTTTTTCCTGTAATATTCTCGGAACTTTTTTCTGAATTATTCTGATTGCAAGACCTTCAGCAATAGCGGTTTTTCCTACTCCCGGTTCCCCAATCAGCACCGGATTATTTTTCTTTCTACGACTTAAAATTTGTGCTACACGCTCAATTTCTTTTTCTCTGCCCACAACAGGATCTAATTTGTCATCAATAGCCAATTTGGTGAGGTCCCGTCCAAAATTATCCAACACAGGAGTTTTCGTTTTCTCACTTTTTTTGTCGGCTACCGGTGGGGGAGTACCCTTGAGAGAATCCTTAGGATCTTTGTTTGATAACATAGCGTTCAGTTCTGAACGGGCAGCTTCATACGAAACATTAAATTGCTTCATAATCTGCGTCGCCAGATTATCTTCATCACGAAGTAAGCTAAGCAACAAATGCTCAGTACCTATCACATCAGCTTTATAAATCTTGGCTTCTATCTGAGTTATTTTGAGTACTTTTTCTGCGCCTTTAGTAAGGGGAATATTGCCAATAGTGAGTGTACCTCCGGAAGAACGAACTGAATCTTCGATAGCTTTTTTTAACTTCACGATATCACAGTCGAGATTTCGGAGAATTCTGATAGCCACACCTTGACCCTCTTTTATCATTCCCAGTAATAAATGTTCTGTTCCTATATAATCATGACCTAAACGCAAAGCCTCCTCACGGCTGAACCGAATAACATCCTGCAATCTATCAGAAAAATTTCCGTCCATAATCTATCCTTTTTTATCAATTAACAAACAAAACAGGTATTTTGTTTCAAGTAATATATTAATTGAGTGCATTTTTAGCAAGTTATAGCAATATATTGGCACTAATTTGTGCCCTATCCCAAAATTTGTTTCTCCAAACGGTTAATTTTCACTCGATAAATCCAATAAATTACTCATACTATGACAAACGGTAAAAAATCTGCAATGTCTTATTTTTTATGATAGGCAGAAATAATGTTTATTAAACCGCCCGAATCAACAAAAATTTCAATATGAACTTATTGCCCTTGATACTGCGTTGAAAAAACTGAAGAAAAAATACACTTTCTCTTATTTTCCGGACAGTGTGATAAGTCGTGCCTAACTTCTCAGCATATTTTTAATTATATTTCAAAACATTTTTAGATATGATAAAATAGAAGTAAATAAATTTTAAGGAAGTATAATGGACCCTTTAGCAGGAATATCAATATTCGTAATAATTATTGTATTTATCCTTTTGATGGTGTTTTTTTATTTTGTTCCGCTTGGTCTTTACATTACCGCGTACTTTTCCGGTGTCCGTCTTCGCCTCATACGAGATCTGATTGGAATGCGGTTGAGGAAAATCCCACCACACATAATTGTAAGAAACATGATAACAGCCACAAAAGCCGGAATACCAATTGAAGTTGGCAAGCTCGAAGCCCATTACCTTGCAGGCGGCAATGTTGAAAAAGTGGTGAATGCTCTTGTTTCCGCAGACAAAGCCCGTCTCGGCTTAACATTCGAGCGTGCAACAGCAATTGATCTTGCCGGTAGAGATGTTCTCGAAGCGGTTAAAATGTCGGTATTACCCAAAGTAATTGAAACCCCGCTAGTTGCTGCCATGGCGAAAAATGGTATTCAGTTAAAAGCTGTTGCAAGAATTACTGTAAGAGCAAATATTGACAGACTTGTTGGTGGCGCCGGTGAAGCAACAATTCTTGCCCGCGTTGGTGAAGGTATAGTCTCCACGATTGGTTCAAGCGAAAACCATGCAACTGTTCTCGAAAATCCTGATTCAATTTCCAAAGTAGTTTTAAACAAAGGTCTTGACTCAGGGACAGCATTTGAAATACTTTCAATTGATATTGCCGATGTTGATGTCGGAGAAAATATCGGCGCTAAGTTGCAGGCTGATCAGGCTCAGGCCGATTTACAAATTGCCCGTGCCAGAGCAGAGGAAAGAAGAGCAGCGGCAGTTGCTCTTGAACAGGAAATGATTGCTGAAGTTGCCAGACAGCGCGCAAAGGTTATTGAAGCTGAGGCACAGATACCACTCGCAATAGCTGAAGCGTTTAAATCCGGTAATCTGGGTGTAATGGATTACTATAATCTTAAAAATATTCAGGCAGATACTCAGATGAGAGAATCGATAGCCAAACCGGATGATAAGAAATCTGGCGACCGTTAATGGAACAATTTTTTGATTTATTGATCGGGCTGATAATTATTTATAGTATTCTCAGTCCCTTTTTTAAGAAAAAGAATCCGGAGGAAGAGGAAAACAATGTCCCGCCCTTTGGCAAAGACAAACCTATGAAAAAACGCCAAAGGGTTGAGCAACCGGCAAATACCCGTTATGCCGATTATAAAGAAAAAGACATTCTTAACGAGATTGAGCAACTTTTTGGGCAGGCTGCAAAACAGCCTGCTCCTCCTTCGGAGCCGGTAATTGTAAAAGATAAAGTTCCTCAAACGGAAAGTGTGGTTTTCAAAGAGGAAATCAGAGATCGTGAAAAGATAGAAGCCCATCAGGACAATGATGCCAGTATATTTTCAAAAAAAAAAAAGAGGAAAAATTTGAACAAAACAGAAATTCAGGCCA
>CAYTLQ010000060.1:0-11360 GCA_964438715.1 uncultured Ignavibacteriaceae bacterium | reverse complement strand
TATCTGGTTTATTGAGAACAACTCTCCTTGTACCCAATTGCATGAGGAATACTAATATTATTAACGATTTCCGGACGAACACTCGATAAAGAAAAAAGAAATAATCATAAAACAAAGAAAATCATGTAGAAAGTCCAGTAATTTCCCATTCTGTACCGTTCAGGGGATAAAGTAACCGATCATGCATTCTGTTTTGTCTGCCCTGCCAGAATTCAATACTATGCGGTTGAAGCTCGTATCCACCCCAATACGGAGGCAGGGGTACATCTTCAGGAAATTGATTCTGAAACTTGTTAAAGTTATCAATGAGGTCGGTCCTCAGGACTGGACTACTTTGATTTGAAGCCCAGGCTCCTATCCTGCTAAGATATGGTCTGGACTTAAAATATTCCGATGATCGTTCCGATGATATTTTTTGTACAGTTCCGGTTATTCTTACCTGCCGTTCGAGTTCTTTCCAAAGGAAAACAAGTGCGGCATTAGGATTTTCAGAAAGTTCCTTGCCTTTACGGCTATTGTAGTTAGTAAAAAAAATAAATTTATCGTTTTCTATTCCTTTAAGGAGTACAATTCTGGCTGAAGGGATTCCTTCTCTGGTAGCAGTGGCGAGTGTCATAGCATTAGGTTCATCCACCCCGCATTCAACTGCCTCTTTAAACCATTTGGAAAATTGTAAAATGGGGTTGGAATTAACTCCCTCTTCTGTAAGTTCAGCAAGTGAATAATTTTTTCGTAAATTTGCTATATCAATTGTGTTACTATTTTCCATATACATATAAATTTTCGATGAATGTAAAATTACAGGGAACTTTGCATCCTGTAGAACAGATTTTAACTATTAACAAAAATTAACATAATAATTTACAGGCATTTTCAAAATGAGTAAACAGAAACCCGAGGATGTGAGTACATTTGGTGCAAATTCATGGTTTGTTGAATTGTTACATGATCAGTACAAATCGAATCCTGAAAATTTACCTGAACAATGGAAAAATTACTTTGGTGCTCCGGAAGATGCACAAAAGGCTATACAGATGAACGCAATGTCGTTTAAAGCAGTTCCGATGCCACAACCACAGGGTGAGGATGAGTTAAAAATAATAGCAGGGAGCGCTGCCAAAATTCTTGACAATATGGAGACAAGTCTTACACTTCCGGTAGCTACCTCTCTGAGAGAAATTCCGGTGAAATTGCTTGAGGAGAACCGCATTGTAATAAATAACGGATTGCAATATCTCGGTGGCGGAAAGATTTCTTTCACGCATATTATCTCATGGGCGATAATTCAGGCAATTAAGAAAAACAGAGCGATGAATAATGCATTTACCATTATTAATGGTAAACCGCATCTTATCAAAAGGAAAAATATTAACCTGGGAATTGCAATAGATGTAGAAAGGAAAGACGGAACACGCTCTTTGTTGGTGCCGAATATAAAAGAGTGTGAAAAATTAAATTTCAAAGAGTTTGTTGCAAAGTATGAAGACTTAGTGAAGCGTTCACGCTCCGGACAAATAGATCCTGCTGAGTTTGCTGGTACTACAGTTACCTTAACAAATCCCGGTACTATTGGTACTGTTGGTTCTATACCGCGACTGATGTTAGGGCAGGGAACAATAATAGCAACCGGCGCCATACAATATCCTGCACAGTACCACGCAATGTCCCCTGAGACGATCTCACAACTTGGCATAAGTAAAGTACTTACAATCACCAGCACATACGATCATCGGATTATTCAAGGAGCAGAATCGGGTATGTTTCTCAGGGATGTACACGATTTACTTCTGGGAAAAAATGATTTTTATGAAAATATTTTCTCAGTTCTGCGCCTGGCTGTAAGACCTGTTAAATGGGAAACAGATATACATCCGCAAGGTGCCGGCGAATTAAACAATATTTCAGAAATAGAAAAACATTCCCGGGTGCTTCAGTTAATTAATATGTACAGAGTAAGAGGACATCTTATTGCAAGTCTTGATCCGCTTGGTACAAAGAAAATTTACCATCCCGAACTGGATCCATCTTTCCATAAACTGACCATTTGGGACTATGACAGAACATTTGTTACCGGTGGGTTTGGCAATTTGCGCACAGCTACACTTCGTACAATACTGCAGAAATTGGAGCATACCTATTGCGATAAGATTGGCGTAGAGTTTATGCATATTCAGAACCATGAAGAAAAGACATGGTTACAGCAGATGATGGAACCGGTAGAAAATAAACCAAAATTTGATAATACTGTTAAGCGAAGAACATTAAGCAAACTTATAGAAGCTCAGGATTTTGAGCATTTTATTCATAATAAATTTGTAGGGCATAAAAGATTTTCTCTCGAAGGCTCTGAAACTTTGATTCCTGTTTTAGATTATCTGCTTTATGAGGCGGCAAAGGAAGAAGCTGAAGAAATTGTTCTGGGTATGGCACATCGTGGCAGGTTAAATGTACTGGCAAATATTATCGGTAAGCCTTACGATTCTATTTTTTCAGAGTTCGAAGATATCATCGATCCTAATTCGTTTGCAGGTTCCGGTGATGTGAAGTATCATCTGGGCGCCACCGGTAAAGTTCATACACTGAGCGGAGATACGATTAATATATCAATTGCACCGAACCCAAGTCATCTTGAATGGGTTAATCCAGTTGTTGAGGGGATTGTTCGTGCAAAACAGACACGGAAAGGTGATACTGAGCATAAAAAAATAATACCTGTCCTTATTCATGGTGATGCGGCTTTTGCGGGACAGGGAGTTGTCGCGGAAACATTAAACCTTTCTCAGTTAAAAGGTTATCGGACAGGTGGGACAATTCATATCATTATTAATAATCAAATTGGTTTTACCACTACTCCGGAAGACTCACGCTCTACTGAATATGCCACTGATGTAGCCAAGATGGTACAGGCTCCTATTTTCCATGTAAATGGTGATGACCCGGAAGCAGCGTTATGGGTAATGAAGATGGCTTATGACTACCGTCAAAGATTTAAGAAAGATGTTGTCATAGATTTATTTGGTTACCGCAGACATGGGCATAATGAGGGTGATGAACCGGGATTTACTCAGCCCCTGCTTTACGATAAAATAAAAATCCATCCATCTGTACTTACATTGTATTCGGAGAAGCTGATAGCGGATAAAGTGCTGTCAGCGGAAGAATTTGCAAGTATGAAGGAGGATTTCAATAAAAAACTGAGCACAGCTTTAGATAGGGTGAAAAAGAAAAAGTATGATTTTAAGATTGAAATACCGCTGGCAATATCGCGTGAGAAAATAAAAGCCGTAAAACATACCGAAAAAACTGCTTTGGATCCCAAAGTATTGGATGAGCTTATACTGCGTTCAACAACAATACCGGATGATTTTAATGTTCATCCTAAACTAAAAAAGTTTCTTGAAAAGCGGCGTGAGCTGATTTCAGAAACAGGTGATGCGGATTGGGCAATGGCAGAGTCATTAGCTTTCGCTTCATTATTGCATGAAGGCATACCCGTTCGTTTAAGCGGCCAGGACTGTCAGAGAGGTACTTTCAGTCAAAGGCATGCGGTACTTACCGATATAAAAACCGGACAGGAATATTATCCGCTCAACCATATGTATAATAAACAGGCTCGTTTCGAGGTATTAGACAGTTTGCTTTCGGAGGCCTCAGTACTTGGTTTCGAATATGGCTATTCTACTGCCGATCCCCTTGCTTTAGTGATATGGGAGGCGCAGTTTGGTGATTTTGCCAATGGTGCACAAATAATAATTGATAATTTTATTGTGTGCTCCTTTGAAAAATGGCAGGTGCCAAATAATGTTGTTATGCTTCTCCCACACGGTTATGAAGGGCAGGGTCCCGAACACTCGAGTGCGAGACTTGAGCGGTTTCTTATTCTCTGTGCCCAGGAGAATATGGAAGTATGTTATCCTACAACCCCCGCTCAATACTTCCATTTATTGCGTCGCCACATGAAGAAAGGTATTAATCGCCCGTTGATAATCATGACACCTAAGAGCCTTCTACGATTACCCGAGGCACGGTCAATGAAGAGTGAGTTTGTGTCCGGTACATTCAGAGAAATTATTGATGATAACAGTGTGCAGGATAAAAAGCAAATTAACAGGGTGATTCTGACATCAGGCAAAGTATATTATGAGCTTGTAAAGTACCGGGCGGAGCAGGAAAAAAATGATACAGCAATCATTAGACTTGAACAGTTTTATCCGTATGAAGAGGATTTAATTCGCTCCACTTTACAAGGATATACCAATGCCGATAAACTTGTCTGGGTTCAGGAGGAGCCACGAAATATGGGGGCATGGGGATTCCTGCATGGTCGATTGTTAGAAACAAAAAACGAGAGGATGCAACTTTTGTATTCGGGTCGTCCTGAAAGCGCCAGTCCTGCGGTAGGAAGCGGGAAACTTTCTATGCAGCAGCAAATAAAGTTAGTTAGTGAAGCATTTTCGATTTAATTTTTATTTGTTATAAAAAGGAAAAGTTGTAATTTAGTATTCCTGTTTGGGAAAATAATGCGAGTGTAGCTCAGCTGCTAGAGCATTAGCTTCCCAAGCTAAGGGTCGCGGGTTCGATCCCCGTCACTCGCTCGAAAGAGTTTTGGGCGCTTAGCTCAGTTGGTTCAGAGCATCTGCCTTACAAGCAGAGGGTCCGCGGTTCAAATCCGTGAGCGCCCACACGATATTAAGGTTGTCAGTTTTGGCAACCTTTTTTATTTCTTTTAGCTGTAATCCTCATTTCTGATTTTGAGCTTTCCTCAAACGAATGAATTTAACTATTTCAGTGAATTAAGTCAGCGTCAAAACAATTCCGTTTGAGTTTCAATATCAGAATAATTATGGTATTGTAGCAATCAGGAAATTATGTTATTCAGTTGGGATAAACGGACAGCATATTATCTCACAAATATTCTCATTCCATTCTTAGTGCAGCTTAAAAACATACTTCATAAGAATACCTAATTAATTATTGTTATCCGCCTGTGCCTTCCCGAATTACCTTAGCATACTCCGGATTATATTTTTCCAATTCACCAAGATGATATCGAAAGCTCTCCATTTCTCCCAGCAAATAGTGCAATTTTAACAGATTATATCTGCCGATAGTGTTATATGAATCTATTTCGATTGCACGCTGGTAATATTTTTTTGCTTCATCGAAAGATCCTCGTTTTTCATAAATTTCACCAAGTGTATTCAACGGATGATAAAAATAAGGTGGCGCAAGCGTAAGTATTTCATTACAGAGTTTTTCTGTTCTTTCTGGTTCTCTTTCATCATTCTTTATTTTCAGCATTTCTGAATATAGCGAAATAAACCGGGGAGAATAATTAGGATTAGCGGGATATGTTGATTTAATCTTCTCTACCTCATCGATGGGCTTTCGTTTATATATTATGCCAAACGAAGAATTCTCAATAACAAAATACAGATAATAATTTATCAGGAATTCATCTTCGGTAAACAAAGCCCGCTCCGCGTAAGAACTTGGGCGATAAATTGTAGAAAAAATAATATATTCCGGCTTTCTGCTGAGAACATACCGGGCATTGTACTTTTTCTCCTTCCACCCTATTTCTTCTTCAGAAATTTCCGGAAGTATTTCAGGATGATGTGCAATATAACTGTCCGTTAGCCCAAGCATATCTATTACTGTTGACTTCGACGAATATGCCAATGCTCCGATAGTGGACGCTGCAACAACAGGTGGCTTAGTTTGATTATTCATTCTATTCTTAAGAAATCTGCCAATCAATTCCATATTTTTAACTAGCGCCTTTTCCTTAATTAAATATTCTGCTGTTTTCTTCATATTTTCATTTTCTCTGTAAAACTGGTTGAAAGAAACAAGAAACAGAAGTGCTATTGCAGAAGCGTATTTAATAATAGCGTTGTTACTTAGTGTGAAAAATGTGGTAATGTTTCCGGTGCAGAACACAATCATTAGTGAATAAACCGGCAGTAAAAAGCGAAAAAGCGGAAAAATATCACCCCCAATCAGCACCGTTGAAACGACAATTGCTGTTATTACAAAAAACAGATATTTCTGAGGATGAAAGAATATTTTATTTTTTATCGTTAAGAATAAAAGGATACAAAAGATTGAAGTCAGGATCCAATTTGACTCAAGAAATGGAATAATGTACTCTATGCCTGATTGAATGGAATAGAGTGAAATGCCTGCCTTTGCATAAAAAGTATTTGGAAGCGGATATCCAAAATACAACAGCCTGAAAACAAAGTAAGCAAGAGAAGGTACTAAAACTATTCCAAATATCTTTCGTATAATTTTAGAAGAAAATGATGCTTTAAAATGCTCAAATAAATTTTTAACAGGAGTTCCTGAAACAAGATAGTGAAGGATTGTTAAAATAAGAGGAATAAATCCCTCCGGTCGAATAAGGGAGGCAACTGTGAGAAAAATGCTTGTTAAATAAATTCCGGATGATGAATCTCCCGATAGATACAAAGCTATTCCGGTAAAAAGAAATGTAAAATACAATGTGAATTCCATACCACTCGAAGACCAATAACGGTAAGGGGGATAGAGCGCAAGCAGTAAGGCGGGCAAGAGGTTTGCGAAAATAATGAAAAATTTTGAAGCCTGGTTTACCGAAGTTTCTTTTATCCCTTTATTTCTTGACAATGTAAATGATAAATACCATAAACTAATAAGAGATAAACCACCCATAATCCGGCTGATTCCAGCGGCAGTTTCTTGGATATTGAAACCTAACAAATCGGCGAGAGCGAGAACAAAAATAAAAAACGGTGATGTGAAGCCTTCAGTGCGTTCCCCGTCATTAAATACAAGTCCATTCCCGGAGGCAAGATTTTCAGCATATCGCATAGAGATAAATGCATCGTCCTGAATATGCTCATCGAAAGTTAGTTCGGTGAAATAATATGCCGCTATCAAAATAATGACTAGCACTTGTAATGATGTAGTGTTAACTATATTCTGAAATATATTTGCAGTGTACCGGTTAGTGTTTTTATTTCGGTTGCTTTTCATTATTAAAAAGAATTTTTTTAATGCAATATACTAACAGTAACTTACTGATGATTTGAAATATTGCCCGATTCTGCTAACTTAGCGTAAATAATTAAACAAAAAATGAATATTCGCAGACTGACACAAATTATTGTTATTATTATGGGGGCTTCGGTTATACTTTATTCATTATTTCTCGGAGCAATTTCAGAAAGTAGTTCAGAAATATTTGGCGGATTATTATGTCAGGCGGCTATTTTGGTGGTAGGGGTGTGGTGGTATAATTCCACAGTTGATGATTTTTAGTTAGTTTGATTTAAGTAATTGGTTAATAGTGTATGTGTACGGAATCAGATTAAATGTTACTGTTTTTTTTCATTCCATTTCAAACAAAATGATGTTTCCCAAACCGGTGTTAAAATTACATATATGTATTTGGTTGGGAGAGCAGTTGGTATTAAATGATTAAAAATTCTCAAATCAGGGTGTACAATTCTAAAAAAATATACCTGATTATTTTTCTCCTTTTTCTATACAATTCAGCAACAAGTGCGCAAGGTCAAAATTACTCGTTTGGAGTACTCTCAGGGCTCTCCGGTTTCTCATCAAATTCATCAGAAATTAGTGGATACTTTATCTCGGGAAATGTCCGTTTGATATTAGACAGGGAGATATATCTTTACTTTGAGGGCTTTTATTTAGCAACAATTGAAAAAGTATTCAGTGCCGGTGGTGGGAATCTGGCAGAACCAACATTGTACGGCAGTAGTATTGGCGCCGGAACTATTATACCAATAACGGGAAAGTTGGAAAATTCGTTGGGTATCGGTATTAGCTATATATGGGATCGTATGTATTCGGATAGATCGGGAAATGCTCCGGGAGTAAATTTTCACTCACTGTTTTCGGTAAGTGTGGCAAAATTTGAGAATGGTATTGAAATTGTCCCGTTAATAGGTACGGAGTATGCCATCACTTTTAGTAACCCTGCACCCTCATATTATGCTGTTTTTATAGGCTGTTCGTTATATTTTACCGGAACTTAAAAAGTGTGTACAGTAATGCTTTTTTATAGACTTGTAAAGAGGATAATGAATATGTATCTTTTAAGTTTATATTTCAAAGTATTTTAGCCCAATGAAAGAATTTATTGACACGATAAATACGCTTTTACCGGTATTTTATCTGGGTTTGTTGGTAATCTGTATAGTGGATTTTATTAAGGGCATAAAAAAACTCGCGAATTTTACACGCATTTTTCTTTTTCTGACCTTAGTTTTGCATTTTCTTTATTTACTTGTTAGAACTATTGAGTTTCGGCACCCTCCGATTACTAATGTATTTGAAATATTTACCGTAATTGCATGTGCAATAAGTTTTTCTTATTTCATACTTGAACTTTTAACTGATGTTAAAGGTACTGCCCCGTTTATTATTATTTTCTCGTTCATATTTCAATTAATTTCCTCTCTTTTTATTCAGGATCTTATTGAAGTAAAGGAAGTACTGCGAAGTAATCTGCTTGGTATCCATGTATTCAGTGCGTTGCTTGGATATTCGGGAATAACTATATCTGCAGTTTATGGTTTCCTCTATCTACGACTTTACAATGAACTAAAGCTCAATAATTTCGGACTAATATTCGAGCGGCTTCCTAATCTCGAAATTCTTGAAAAGCTCAGTTTTTATTCTGCAATTATTGGTTTTGTTATGTTAACTGCGGCAATGGTTATTGGAATCATCTGGCTTCCGAGAGCTTTTCCGGATTTCTCCTACTTCGACCCTAAACTTATTGCTACGGCTTTGGTTTGGGGAGTGTATGGTGTTGGTATAGTGAGTAAAATATCAGGGAAGTGGACAGGAAAAAAAGTCGTGCGGCTTTCCATTACCGGATTTTTGTTCGCGATTACCTCAACAATAGTTACCAATTTTCTTTCCAGAAGTTTTCATTCGTTTTATTAAGAATAAGACTCTGAGCACATGAATCTATTAGCCATATCGGTCAATCATCATACAGCGCCTGTTGAACTGAGAGAATCTCTGCATCTTAGTCCCGATGAAATTAAGCCTCTTCTTGAAGATCTTAAGAAAAATAACATTTTTAGTGAAAGTTTTATTCTTTCTACCTGCAATCGCACGGAAATTTATGGTCTCCCGGTTAACGGTAACATAAACTACATCGATCTGGAAAAATTTCTTGAATCGAAAAAACTGATTGAAGGCATTACCGATGATCATTATCAGAAGTTTTTTTCGTGTTCTGCAGTTAACCACATATTTAAAGTTGCCGCAGGAATAGATTCAATGTTAATCGGTGATAACCAGATTTTTGGTCAGGTTAAAGAAGCGTTTATGCTGGCAGAAGAGCGGGGTACAGTCGGCTTTATGATGAAACGATTATTCGATTCCGCTATTCGGGTCGGTAAACGCGCAAAAACAGAGACGACAATAAGTGATGGCGCTATTACTGTCAGTTATGCCGCTGTACAGCTAATTGAAAAGATATTTTCAAATCTGGCAAAAAAAAGTGCATTGGTAATCGGCACCGGCGAATCCGGAGAAATTGCCGCTAAGCATTTGCGGGATAAAAATATTGGTAAACTAACAATAACAAACCGCACTTACGAAAAAGCTGAAAAACTTGCTGAAGAGTTACATGCGCGTATTCTCCCTTTTAGTCACTTTAAAGAATCGTTGCATGAGTTCGACATTATAATTTCCGCTACTTCTTCTCCTGACCTGATACTTACAAAAGATGATGTAAAGGGTATGATGAAAAAACGCGGGAACAATGCCTCGGTGTTTATGGATATTGCAGTACCAAGAGATATTTCACCAGATATACGAACTCTTGATAATGTATTTTACCATGATGTTGATTCACTTAATATCATTGTAGAACAGAACCTTAAGAAACGCAGGGAAGAAATACCAAAGGTTCAGGCAATCATTATGGAAGAAATGATTGCGTTTTTTCAATGGTATAATTCTCTTGAAATAGCTCCCACCATAAAATCGCTTCGTGACCATTTTGAGGAAATCCGCGCACAGGAAGTTACGTCACAGATTAATCGTTTTAGTGAAGCAGACCGGGAAAAGGTGGAAATTCTTACAAAGCGAATTATTAATAAATTATTGCATCATCCTACAATGGAATTACGAAAAGCTTCTGAAGCAGGAGTAAATTCTCCTGAAACTGCTGCAAAAATTGCAATATTGAGGGATCTTTTTGGAATTGATAAAATTCATGACGAAAAATAGTAATACAGATAATGGCAAAAGTTAAAAAGAAATTAATTATCGGCTCACGAGGCAGTGAACTTGCTTTATGGCAGGCAAATCATGTTAAGGGGCTGATTGAAAAAAATAATAAAAGTGTTTCAGTCGAGATAAAAATTATTAAGACCAAAGGTGATAAAATTTTAGATGTTGCCTTATCGAAGATAGGGGATAAGGGGTTATTTACTAAAGAACTGGAAATAGCTTTACTTAATGGAGAAATCCATTTGGCTGTACATAGTTTGAAAGACCTTCAAACAAGGCTACCTGATGGCTTAGTTCTTACTGCTGTTTCTAAGAGGCATTCAGTAGAAGATGTATTAATAGCCAGAAAGAAAGGTGTTGGGTTAAAACATTTGAAAGAGGGAGCTAAAGTCGGAACCGGTTCACTTCGTCGCAGGAGTCAGATTTTGCACCTTCGCCCTGATTTACAAATTCAGGAGTTACGCGGAAATGTTCCTTCAAGAATCGAGAGATTTCTTAAATCGGATTGGGATGCGATAATTCTCGCCCGTGCCGGGGTTGAAAGACTGAAACTTGGGAAATACATTTCCTCTGTGATACCCAGCGAAAAAGTTTTGCCGGCTGTAGGTCAGGGAGCTTTGGGCATCGAGATTCGTGACGGCGATTCTGAGACGGCTGAAATAGTTTCCGTATTACATGATGAAGCAACCTTTGCAGCAGTGACCTCAGAAAGAGCTTTTCTGACCCGACTTGGTGGTGGTTGTCAGGTACCAATTGCGGCTTATGGCAGAGCCGGTTCTGCCGGGCTCTATTTCGATGGGCTTGTCGGTTCTATTGATGGAAAGGTAATTTACCGAACGAAAATTCGTGGAAGGAAAGCGGATGCTGAGGCAATTGGAAACAATGCGGCTGAACTATTGCTTTCTGAAGGCGCAGGAGTAATCCTTGAGGATATATATCGTGAAGCATAAAGGTATTTTTTTTGTTGTGGTTATCTCCTTTCTTTTTTCCTGTTGCAGTGGGGAGAAACAGAGTACATTAGTAAATCCACATCAGGCACATTTAAAGAATAACGCGGATGAATTTATTATATCGAAAACAGGTAAAGATATTTTTGA
>CAYTLQ010000059.1:0-10564 GCA_964438715.1 uncultured Ignavibacteriaceae bacterium | reverse complement strand
AAAAAATCGAGAGGATTTGAAATCCGAAGGATCTTCAAACCAGAGGAAGTTCCCTCCGTTAGGGAACCGATTTCCAAACCGGAGGAGTTAAAGATTTTATCATACACCTAGCCCTGAAAGGGTGATAGTTATATAGCAACCGCAATCCTTCTTATCCTGAAACCCCTGAACTGCTGATATACTGGCGGAATTGTCCGTTAGTCCGTTAGCTAACGGATTAACCAACAGATCCCCTGACGCAGTGAAGAAAAATTATAATGTCACCCTGTCGGGGTTTATTTTATTTGTGTTATTATATGTTATAATAATACAACCACCTTCGGGGTTGGCTGGATTAACGAACTGGTGAAAAAACGAATATGTCTCACTTATGGAACGGATTTAACAATCCAGAGGATTTACAATTTTATCTTACACCTAACCCTGAAAGGGTGATAGTTTTATAGCAACAGCTATCCTTCTTATCCTGAAAACCCTGAAAGGGTGATATAATTCTGGCATTGTCCGTTAGTCCGTTAGCTAACGGATTAGCCAACGGATACCCTGACGCAGTGAAAAGAAATTATAATGTCACCACGCTGGAGTTAATTTTGTTTGTGTTTTGATAATATTATCCGGAGGATTTACAATCCGGAGGATCTTCGATCCAGAGGATCTTCGAATTGCGATTAGATGAGTTAAACTTCAACCATATTGTCGTACACCCACTATTGATGAAATATAGGACATGATATTCCTGCAATTTTCCTTTATATTTTTAACTCTGCTAAAACTACACTATATTTGCACGAATGAAGATGAATCGTAAATAAATGAAAGAAACCCCGAAACACTCCGATGAATTGAACAACAACTTGAAAATTTTGGTCGTTGATGATTCTGATTTTCTGCGGGAAGCTATTAAAAAATTTCTTCAAGACTATGATTGCGAGGTGCTTGTTTCTGTTGATGGTGTTACCGGCATACAAACTATTGTTGAAGCAAAACCCGACCTGATTTTTTTGGACCTTCTTCTGCCTACAATCAACGGCATCGATCTTATTAAAGTCATCAGGATGTTTGAAGAGACCAAATATATTCCCATAATAGTTATAACCGGAAGTAAAGACACATATCTTATTAATCAGTGCCATGAACTTGGAGTAAAAAAAGTTCTTCACAAACCGCTTACCCGTAAAGATATTTTTAACGCCGTCGAGGAGGTAACCGGAGATAATATTCTTTCGCGTATTAAATTAAAAAAACTGATAGGGGAACAACAAAAGAAGGAAGAGCCTATAGCTCTGCTCCGAAGACCCATAAACGATAACCAGATGCGTCGTGAACTATTGCGGTTTTTTGTTAAAGGAATACCAAAAAGGAAGATAGATATTCTCTCGGCGTTGGAGGTAAAAAACGAAGTAATGTTAAAAAATCTGATGCATGAACTTAAAGGAGCCGGCTCAACTATTGGTTATCCCCGTTTAACACTTTTGGGAGATTTTATTGAAAGAAAAATCCAGCCACAGATGAATGAAGAACAATGGAGGGAAATAGAAATCTATGTTCTTGAAGTTCTTGCAATGCTTGATCTTATTCAGGAAGAAAGCGCCGTTTCGCCATCCGGTTCGGAAAACGAACTTCTTTAATTCTCTTTATATAATTCCCTGAAAACATCAGGGTATTTTTTTAAGCCCTCATAAAAAAAATAATACTCACTCGTTATTCCGTACTTTCTGTTCAACGCAATAATCTCCCGTATCATTTGTTCATCAGCATAATACGAACCAACTTTGAGCAAAATACCGGGAATAAATTTCTGTATTTCCTCATTTGGTATTTGTGAAGAAATTATTTCATCAAGTAGTTTTTTATAGTCATCAAATTTATATCGATACAATTGCGGGACAATCTGCTCCACATACCCTTTTGCCATCCATGTTGGCCAGTCCTGTAAATACTCATCTCTCGCCCAGGGGAAAATACTTGGAGCCATAGAAATAAGCATATCTTTTTTAATGCCTTTAACAGTTGTATAAATTCGCTCCATAAAATCCGTCATACGGTCGGCGCGCCATTGCACCCAGGCGGAGTCTCTGAAGTCAGTGGGTGGTTCCATTCCGTTATGTTGCTTTTTGAAAAGCTCTTTTGTGTATTCATCATAACCTGCTTCAACAGGCATTGCCGGCAGTCGGTCGTCGCCTTGAATACCATCAACCTCATAGTTTTGTACAACTTCTGCAATCAACGACAACATAAAATCCTGTACATCCGGATGAAAGCCGTTCATCCATTCGAATCCATTTTTCTTTACCAATTTTCCGGTATTATCCTGTGACTTCCAATGCGGAAAAGCCTGCAGTATCGGACCGCCATCAGCATTGTAGGACGATGAGAATCCGAATTCAAACCAGGCAATTACTTTCATATTTTTTGAATGAGCAATTTCTATGAGTTCCTGTAATGGATCACGATCGCCATACAATGGATCTATTTCAATGCCGAACATTTTCTTCATTACTTCACTACGATACAAAGTAAGCGCTTTATTCCATGTAACAACTGCAATGGTATTAAAGCCTAAATCACTCAGGAAGGTAACTGCTTCTTCAATTTTTTCTCTGGAAGTCAATACATCACTATCAACATTGGTAAGCCATACGCCGCGGACTGACTGAGGAGTAGTACTGTTTACGAAAAGGAAAAAAAGAATGATCAAAAATTTTTTCATTATTTGCACAATGGTGTTTTATTTAATATATAAACTGAGGTACTTAAATTTTACCGGATTCATCCCTTGTAACGATAAATACAGTAAAAAGAACGATAGTTTGTTTCTGGTCAAAACTCAGCGAAAAATCCGGCGCGAATTTCGTAAAACTGCATTGCGCTTACATTTTCCATATCCAGACTTAGAGCAGACCATAACTCGCCAATAATCGCCTTATATGAAGCAGAAACCGAAAACCACAATGGGTCTGTTATCTTAACATTTCCCGATAAACCAGCTGTAAAACCGCCGCTCCAATCCTGCTGTGTGTTCGATGGTACATTAAGATATTCAACAAAAATTGTTGTATCAGAAGTACCGGAGACAGTTCCATTCTTCAGCACAGAAAATAAAGAATCTTTCGCCTGCTCACGCCAGAAAGTCCAGCGGTGAATGCCAAAACTCCCTATGAACTTACAATTATATGTGGTCTCTTTCAAAATATCATAGTGTGCTTCCGCAGAGAGCGACGCTACTTCAAGACGCATACTTAAGGGCTTCAATGGAACAACAAATTCAACCTCTTTATTATTTACGACAACAATACGCCTGATTGACAAATCTGTGTTATCTGACTCACCGAAACGAAAGAATTCAAACTTACCAGCCCAGTTAAGCGACTTCTCGGATGTTTTGCCGAAAGTAACCACAAACCCGGGAACAGATGTAAACCTGTCAGCCAATGTTGCGAGAGGCACAAAATATCCACCCTCCGCTTTAACAAAATATTCCTTGCTCTGACTTTGAGCAATAAAGGATACCAGTAAAAAAAATAGTGTTAAGAGTTTCGTATGCATAATCAATAATAAATTAATAATCCTAATTTTGCAGAGAACACACGATGAAACGGGAAATTTTTATAGCCAAATGAATCACCGGTGTTAATAACATTCAGATAATTTGTAGAAAAACTTGCTCCCAATAATTCGCTGAATGAATAAGAGAGATTAATTCCAACAGTCCAAACTAGAGGGTTTCCTCTTTTTGGCGGAGCAAAATTCTGGAAACTATATCCAAAAAGATAGTTTACCTGAGTAAAATTCTTTTCCCAGGTTTCTTCCAGCAATAATCTTCTCGTATAAAATAGTACCCCTGCTCCCAAAGAAGGCTGAATACTAAGGTCGGGAACGGGCGAGTAATTATACGCCACATTGAGGAGTATGGGATAAACATCAATTTTTTGTATTGGAACAATTGTCGCTTTTAGAGTACTATCTGAATTCACCGCATCGCGAACATTACCCTTGTAGCGTGTCTCCCAGAATTGCCAGTTCCATCTTTCCAAAGCAGAATCCTGATGCACATTATACAATTCAAATCCGGCCTGTAAGCCAATATAAATATTCTGACCTGCATCATAATTCAGCTCAATACCACCACCGGCGGCATCTGCTGTTTCTACATCTTTTTCCCGATTTACAAACTGTGAAGGATTAAAATAGGAGTTAAGTGCTACACCATATTTTGTATAGAATGAAACCGATTTTACCTGTGCAAAAACCGGTGAGAAAATACCCAGTATAAAAAGAATAAAATAACGCTGTATTCTCATAGCCGCCTCAATTCATTCCCAACTGTAATGAAAATCGTGTAACCGTGCCTAATCGTCCGTAATCAGCTAAGCTAAAACCTACGCTCAAAGGCAGTGGTACGGGAGGGGTAATTCCAATACCAACACTGTATGTTTCTTCATCGTATAAAAATTTATATCCTGCCCAAAGCGACAAGAGATTTTTGTAACCTACATCTAATCCGGTTGTAAATCTTTCATCGCCATCATTGGGGTGAATTGCCTCCAGAGCAACAGTCACTCTATATTCAGAACTGTTATCTCCGTATAGTTCAGCAGCGGCACCAAGTTTCATTACTGTTGGCATTTTGAAGTTATCATTTCTATATTTAGCATCAACGCCAAAGTTCTGCATTGCGGCGGCAATCCGTAATGATCCCAAACCGGTGAAATACAGCACTCCGCCATCTAATATCAGGTTATTCGCAGAATAAACATCTATCGACTCATTAACATACTTTAGATTAACACCAAAACTGAATCTGTCGGTAAGCATTTTCGAGTAACAAAAGTAAAGAGCCGAGGCATTGGCAGAAAAATCACCGGTTATTTCATACACTCTCTGTCCCGGAACTCGTATTGTACGCGGCATTGTGCCAAAATCAAAATAATTTATGCCTATACCAACAACTCCGAAAGGCGCATTGTAAGCATACGAGGCGGCGAAATGTCCAATATCTGCAAACCACGATGCGTAATTGGTAGAAAACGCGTGTTGCCGTGGATTAAAACCCGTGATTGCAGGATTAATAAACATTCCGTCCGAACTGAAATCGTGTATTGCAACAGAGGCTTCTCCCATCGCTGAGCCGCGAGCTGTTACCGGAATTTCAAGAAATACAAAGCCTGAAGTAGCATTTTTTTTGAATTCCTGTGCATGCAGAAGCCCATGCATCGTACTACAAAAAGTTATAAACAGCAATAATTTAATATATTTCATACAAGATAGAATTTTAGTTTACCTTACTATAGCAAATTTCCCCGTTTTCTGTCCTTTCGGAGAATCAACATGAAAAATGTAAATACCGCTTTCAACAAACTGACCAAAATCGGTAACCTGATTCCATGAGATAATTGCACCGGTTCCCTCTTCCGCTTTTAATGTCCGCACGAGGTCACCTCTGATTGTGTAAATTCTGATTGTACAGGGGTTAGGTATATTCACAAACTGGATTTCATCCTGAGATCCGGGAATACCCAATGAAGAGTATTTATCGCCAAGTACAAACGGATTTGGAACAACGACCACATTGTCAGGACTTTCATTCGGCGGAAATGTTGTCCTGAACGGTGTAATTGTCCGGTTAGCAAAAATAGAAGTTTCCGAAGAAGGGACTTGCTTCGTTTTTGTCTCAGGAATATTAACCGTACCATCGACGCTCCACGCTGTTCTTGCGCTGTCAAACGCCGTAAGTGAATAATAATACGATGTACCCACAGTAGCAGATGAATCTACAAATGTATATTTCCCCGTAGATGCGTCGTAATATGCACTATTTTGTTTTGTAATTGTTGCTACTTTCTCCCATGGACCAATAGGCAAATAACTTGAACGATAGATATTATAACCAACTAAGTCTTGTATATTATCATCAGGATCAGGAAAATTATCGTAGTCATCATCCCAGGTAATAACATTCGCCGCAAATCTGTCCGAACCTTTGTAATAGTCAATAGAAAATTTCGGAGCCGCAGGAGGATCAGGATGATTCAATCCGTTGCCTTTAAATGTTTGGTCGTATGTAAATTTTGCTTTATCGGCACTAAGATTTAATAATTTAGTCCCCTGCGCACCAATATCATTGACCTTTATGTTTGGATTAACGGCATCAGCAAAATCAATTCCATTCACTATTTCCGCAACTGCTATAACAATAGAATCACCCGGTAAAATATTCCATGGTCCAAGAGACATAAGAGACCACATTCTCGATTTACGCATATATACAGGGTCGGCAGGACTATTAACAAAATTAGCAGCGCGTGCCGGATCTTCCAATACTGCATATTTATCTTTTAGTGCACCTATTCCGGTAAAAGGACCACTGAGGTCTATCGAGTTGCTTCCTGCAGACCATCCATATTTATTTACTCTGGTGTTTTGTCCGGTTTTATCGGGAGAAGAATAAAGCAGTCGTAAGCCTACAAATCCGGGCGCCATCCACTCGCCGCTGGGTTCGCCAAGTTCGTTTAATGGTCCTTGCTGAGAGGAATAAGAAAATATTTCACTCGATGATGTCTCCGGATAATCGTCGGCTTTACCATAAATCATTTTTCTGGTAGCATCATAAAAGAACCAGGTATTCCTTGCTCCTTCAGTAAGGGATGGGAACAATACACGCCATGCACGGGAATTAACATGTAAGCCATAGTTAAGCATTGCATAAAAATCATAGAGCGTGTCTGCAACATCTCTTGTAGGATCTAACGCTTTAATTTCCGGCGAAATATTCCTGAAAACATATTCGTAAATGATGTAGTTTTCATCGTTCTTCGAGCCGTTCCATTGATGAATTTTCCTTGTAACGCGTATGGGGAGTTGTCTTTCCCTGTCATCGATATTGGTATAGTTCATATTATACTCCCATACCGATTCAATTACTTCCTCACCCTCTTTCTTTTCCGTCTGAAGCCAGTAATTCTGACCGTTTTTATATTTGTGCAGGTGTTTTTTCATAATATACTTTGCCCCTGCATCGTTGGAAACAGTACCGGCATACATTGACCAGTCTTCCACTACCAGAATACTATCAGGATGGTTATTTTTTTTTGCGCCAATCCAGAAACCGCCGGTTACCATGTGAGAAGGTGGTCCTCCTATGTCTTCGTTAATCCACGAGTCATCGAAGCCGGGCCAATCTAATCCTATTCCCCTCCTGCCCCAGTTGTTATAATTCGGACCAACTTTCCCAAAAAATACGCTCTGCCATAAAACTCCTCTGTTAAATGATAATGTCGGTGACTCTACCTGCGACTGTATATCCGGAGCTAATAGTAGAATAATTATCATGTAAAAAGGATAACGGCAACGCTTGCATTCATATGTTTTTTTCATCATTTCGGTAATTATTGCAATAAGTTTCTTTATCATTGTTCCCCCTAAAATCCGAAGCCAAGTGTAAAGAAAATTTGTCGGGGTATGTTTCTATATGCTTTGAACGGAGCGACAATATAACTGAGACGAGTCGGATCATTACCTGCATCGGCCATTGTTATACCATCTTCTACCCACAATGCAAGATCGTCTGATGTGGAAAAAGGAGTAATCCATTTATTATTAAAGAGGTTCATTATCCTAACCGCAAAAATCATCCTGTAATTCGAAGAGAACTGAATTGATTTTTCAAAATTGAAATCGAATGAGGATTCAATAGGATACCTTCTGTTTCCTACAGAGCCGATAAGTTCAAAATCGGTGATGTAGGTAAATGGTGTTCAGGACTGTGCGCTGTAAATTAATCCAAAGATGGAATTTTCAAATGGCTTGAATCCGAAGATTTCAAGTCCCTCATCCTCTTTGAGTATGTATTGTAATAATCCTCTGAAATTATGCGTGCGATCGGAAAATGAGATAAACTCGCCGGTATAATCACGACGGGCAAATCCTCTTGT
The DNA here is from genome assembly GCA_964438715.1 of uncultured Ignavibacteriaceae bacterium. GTDB lineage: Bacteria > Bacteroidota > Ignavibacteria > Ignavibacteriales > Ignavibacteriaceae > CAYTLQ01. The sequence goes on along the minus strand of CAYTLQ010000059.1, from coordinate 2,633 downwards.
ATTATCCGGATAAATAGTTTGGGCGCCGTAGTTTCCTTCGGTTGTCTGAGAAAGACTATAACTAAGTCGGTAACTCCATTCACCAATTTGGATAGATTCAAAGGTGAGACTCAATCCGATTGTTGAACCAAATGCATTATTCTCAAATGTTGTATAAGAAAATAATTGCTTGTTGTCTGAGGTATAACCTGCAAACCTGTCACGGCTTCCGGTATAAGATGCTACACGAAGCAGTCCGATTTGCGTTGTTCTGTCATTGTAATAGAGCGCTACATCAAGGCGATGGGTCTCATCAAGCACCTGTTGTAAACCGAATTCGTAGTTAATGGTTTTCTTTGGCTCCAGATTGGCATTTGCATATCCCGTCCAGCCATTTTGTGTTCTGTTTGATAGGGCATGACTGAATGTTGGCATTGAAGCAAAATGCCCGTACTGAATACGAAATGCACTTGCCTCACCAATCGGAAATGAAAGTCCAAGTCGCGGTAAAAGAATAAATTGTGTTTTTGAAGGAAGCGTATTCGGATTTCCGGGATTATTTGGATCAGGTCCGTTTGTTCCCTGGTAAAATATGTTGAATTTATCTACCGGAATACCTGACTGAAAATTATACGCCTCGCCCCGCAAGCCCAGATTTGCAATCATTCCCGAATACTCCATCTTATCCTGAATATAAAATGCAACATTAAACGGATAAGCGCGATAATACTCTGCAAAACCTGAACGGACCAGAAATGTATTAGCCAGAAAACTGGAATTAACTCCATTATTCAGCATATCCCAGTAATAAAATCTTGCCCCTGTTTTAATTAAATTATTTTCATTTATCTGGTTCGTATAATCGACTGCAAAACTCCAATGGTCTGTTCTTGTATCCTGATAATAATTTGTGGAAAAATTAAAGAGCGGCCTGTAATAAGTATTATCCCACCAGATGCCATCCTTCAATACTGTGCCTCTTGTATCTCCTGCACTATCAAGTCTGTCCACTTCACTCACCCATCCGGGAAGATATTCATAGGGTAAAGAATATTTTTCCTGTTGATGCGATATTGTTCCTTCAATAAAAGAATTTGAACCGAATGTATAGACCCAGTTGAGGCTTTGCGCTATAGTTCTTTCAGTGCGAACCGGATCGGTAAGAATATAGTATTTAGTGGATACACCCGGGGGCGAGAATGCTATACCTGACCATCGGATATCTTCAGACCCGGACCAAAGTCCGCCTCTGTAGTGCTGAAAGCTCCCCATGAATTTTACTTTATGTCCTTTACCGGGTTGCGCAGTAACATTGAGAATGTAGTTTTGGTAAACCTGATTCTTTTCCGGAGTTGGAAGCCTTGTGGGGTTTTTTCTATATTCACCGGAAAAGTAAAATCTAAGTACATTTGGATCTTTTCCTAAAGGACCGCCAAAGCCTAACAGATAACGGGTATATGCATACTGACGGTAGTCATATACGCCAAGAGGGTTATCGTTCGATGGTGTATGATTACGCAGCCAGACATTATAAGCCCAGGTAATTTCATTCATTACAAGTTCGTTCCAATATGCGCTGTCAGCGGCAGTTGCTGTACGATTAACTATTTTAGAATACAATGCCGCATAACGGGTATCCAATTTTAACTCACGCATCAGAGTATCCTTGCGTGCATACCAACTGTTAATATCTCCCCATCTTTTCCATTCATAGGTATTCGGGTTGTACATATAATCCCCGAAGTGATAAATACCCGGTGGACGATATTCCATTCGCACTTCCCCTTTCAGCCGCGAATCTCCTTCTTTTAATACGACTTTCACTACACCTGCCTGCGCATTGCCATATTCTGCGGCAAACCCTCCGGTTATTAACTGCATCTGCTGAACACCCAACGGGTTAACATCGTATTTCCAGGAATTATTCGCCTTCTCTGTACCAAATGAACCTGGAGAGTTCGTAGAAGAATTGATTTGCTCCACACCATTAATCTGAAAATTCAGTTCATAACCCCCGGAGCCGCGCACAGAGTAAGTGCCTGTTGCTGTTTTTTGTAAATCGGAAGCGAGATCAAGCGCACCACGAAGTCCTTCTATTGGTGCAGCTTTAATCTGGGTTTCACTTAAAGTCGTAGCGCTGGAGGTCTGATCTTTAATAATTTTTGGTTTTTGTGCAGTAACAACTACCTGTTCTAATTGAACTGTCGCTTCGCGTAACGGAATTTCTATTTCTGTTGTCCTATCAACTATTACCTCTACATCTTTCAATGTAAATTTAGCATAACCAACAAAACTTGCGGTTACATTGTATATTCCAGGAGGAACATTTAATATGATAAACTTACCATTAAAATCAGAAGCTGCTCCGATGTTCGTTCCCTCGAGAACTATATTCACTCCAATTAGTGTTTCTTTTGTAAGCGCATCATAAACTTTACCTACCAGCTTTCCTCGTTGTGATTGTGCTAAAGTAGTAGAGAAATAAAATTGTGATAATAGGATAAGAGTATGTATGAAGGGGAATGCTGTAATCTTCCTCATAGACTGATTCATATTTGTGCAAAAATCAATTATTAACTTAAGAATGTTCTCGCAGAGAAAAAAATATTGAATTTTATGGATCGCTCCAATTTTTCAGGCTGATTATCTATTGC
>CAYTLQ010000058.1:0-7181 GCA_964438715.1 uncultured Ignavibacteriaceae bacterium | reverse complement strand
GTTTTAGGGATGTTACTCAATTCAAAACCATAATAGAGAATTTGGTAACAGATAAAATTAATTATGAAATTCTTCTGAATAATGTTCGGGAGCTCGTTTGGGTAGTAGATGAAAATCAAAAATTGGTTTTCTCAAATGCCGCTTATGATAAATTTGTCCGTTCTTTATTAGCAGGTGATAAGGCACGAAAGAAATCTTTGGGGAAAAAGATTGCAATGTTAAAAGACCATCCTGCATTCAGGAGATTACCTGAGATATATGAAAGATGTCTGGGGCAGAAAGAATTCATTCGGGAAAATTTTCTTTTTCAGACTGAGAAAATAGAATTCGCCATTGAAGTGCATTTTAGTCCGGTGATTGAAAAAGGGAATGTCGTCGGAGTAGCGGCAATCGGGCGGGACAAATCTGAAAATCTCAGACTCCTTCGGGAATTGGAAACATCGGAGGGTAAATATTCTTCTCTTTTTAAGCTTGCACAAGAAATGATTCTTGAAATTGAACTCCCTGAAGCGAACATAATCGATGCAAATATATCTGCATTAAATACGCTCGGATATACTTACGATGAAATTCGTAATCTCACTGGTAAAAATATTGTAGCAGAAGAAATACGGGAAAAAACGATATCGGAATGGGAACACCAGATAGAGTCCAGCGGAGGAAATTTTTTCGTTGAAACAATTTGGGTTACAAAAGACGGAAGAAAAATACAGGTTGAAGTGAGTGGAATTCCGGTTGAAGCATCAGAAGGTAGATTGGTTCAACTAATTGCAAGAGATATATCTCGTCATAAATCTATCTTACAAGATTTAGAAAATCGGGAAAAGCGTATTTCGGGTATCTTACAGGCTATACCCGACTTAATTTTTATCCAAAATCGGGACGGGGTGTATCTTGACTATCATTGCTCAAATGAAACCATTCTTCTTGTACCTCCCGAGGAGTTTATTGGAAAAAACATGAAGGATGTCCTTCCGCCTGACTTGTACAGAAACATCAGAAAAGTATTTGATTCGGTATTTGACGGCTCAGGTAACGGAATTTTTGAATATCAACTAAATATTAAGGGTGAGCTCAGATTTTTTGAACTTCGCGTAGTTCAGTTAGACGGGGACAAAGTTATTTCTATCATTAGGGATAATACCAATTATCGACAGACACAACTGCAATTAGTGAAGGCGGAAGAAAAATATCGGATTGTGGTTGAGCAGACAGGGCATTTAGTTTATGATTATAATATTGAAACCGGATCAATAGAGTGGGCAGGTCTAATTGAGGAAATGTTGGGATATACAAATGATGAAATGTCGAAAATAGATATTCACAATTGGTCGGAATTAATTCATCCGGATGATAAAGTTCATGCATTAGCCGAACTGGACTATTGTATGGGAAAACGCAAACCATACTATGTTGAGTACCGTTTCCGGTGTAAAGATGGAAGTTATAAATACATGGAAGATCATGGCGTTTTTCTGTACGATGAAAATGGCAACGCCTACCGTATGCTTGGAACTATGCAGGATATTACTTCATATAAGCAAGCCGAACTGCAGATTCAAAAAAATGAAGAGCGGTATCGTGCGTTTATTTCGCAGAGCACTGAGGCAATCTGGTGTTTTGATCTTGAGGAACCATTATCGATTGATAAACCGCTAAATGAACAAATTGATTATTTCTTTCAATATGGGTATCTCTCGGACTGTAATGATTCGTATGCCCGGATGATAGGAGCCGGATCAAGAGATGAAATTATTGGTATGCGTTTATCTACGGTAATGCAAAAAGATGAGGTAACATTAGCTACTCTCACTCAATTTATTACTAATGGATATGTTATTACCAATGCCGAAACCGATGAGAGAGGACTTGACGGAGAACAACATTATTTTCTAAATAATTTTGTTGGTATCATAAAGAATGGAAAACTTGAACGCGCCTGGGGAACTCAAACCGATATCACAGCGCTTAAAGAGGCGGAGAAGGCAATTCTTAACGCTGAACAAAAGTATAAAAATATATTCGAAAATGCCATAGAGGGTATTTACCAGAGTCTGCCGGAGGGGAAATTTTTAAGTGTTAACCCCGCACTTTCACACATGTTTGGATATGATAGCCCGGAAGAAATGATAAGTGAGATTAAGAATATTAGTGATTCAATCTATGTAAATCCGGCAGATCGGACAGAATTTCTTAACAAACTTTATGATAACGGTTTTGTTCGCGGTTTTGAAACCCGTGCCAGAAAAAAAGATGGAACAGAGTTTTGGATTTCTGAATATGCCCGTCTGTTAACGAACATTAGTGAAGGCGAGAGAACAATAATTGAGGGGTTAGTAACCGATATTACCGAGCGCAAAAATGCAGAACAACAATTATTTGAAAGTGAAGCCCGATACAGAACCTTAGTTGAGCTTTCACCTGATGGTATAGCTGTACATAATGGTAAAGAAATTATATTCATTAACTCCGCTTTGGTAAAATTATTGAGAGGCAAAAGTGAAACTGAAATTATTGGAAAATCACCATTGGATTTTGTCCATCCTTCCTCGTTAAATATTGTTAAAGAGCGCATAAAAACAATGTTGCTTGATGGTAAACCAGTGCCTCCAATGGAAGAACTATTTATAGGACTTGATAAAAAACCTATTTATGTTGATGTTTCTGCTACTTTTATCTCATGGAAAGGGCAAAAGTCAACTCTTCTAATCGTACGAGATATTTCCGAGCGTAAAAGACATGAGACTTTGCAGGAAGGGGAGAATTTAATTTTTTCCAAAATTGCTACCAATGAGCCACTGGCAGTAATTTTGGATGATATCTGCCGGCTTAATGAGTCATTGTTCACTGATTCTGCCTGTGTTATTTATGGTTATAAAGATGGAACTATGGTAATTATTTCCGCACCAAATATCGGAATGGAGCAGAGGCGAGCCCTTGAAAATTATGAAATCAAGGAAAAAAAGGGTAGTGTGCATGTTTCTGCCGCAGGAAAGATACCGGTAATTAACAACACGCAGGAAATTTTACTTAAATGGAATTATGCAGGGATTGATTATAGCGCGCTTTTGAAAGGAAGTTGGTCAATGCCATTTACTGATTCCTCCGGCGCTGTGCTTGGTGTTGTATGTTTATATTTCAAAAATGCGCCCGAGGCTTCTGTAAGTGATGAAAAGATGCTGGTTAAAATTGCCAATATAGCTGCTATCGCAATAGAAAGACAGGTCTTTGTAGAAGACCTTCGAAGGTTATCTCGTATTGCACGACAAACTACCAATGCTGTTTATCTACTCGACCTTCAATTTAATATTATCTGGGTAAATGAGGCTTTCGAAAAATTATCCGGATATAGCTTCAATGAGGTGAAATGGAAAAATCCGGGGGACATTCTTTTCGAAAATGAAAGTGAGCGAAGAGAATTACTTGAGCACTACAGATCGGTAATAACAAATGAACGAGTGGAGTTTAATTTACTTCATCGAAAAAAGAATGGCGAGCGGTATTGGGTGAACTCTGCTATTGAAATGATGCACGACCAATACGGAAAACATATTGGGTATTTTGTTATTGAGAGAGATGTTACTGAAAGTATTGAGCAGGCCCGCGCACTTAAAGAAGCGAAGGAAAAGGCAGAAGAGGCAAACAGGTTGAAGTCTTCATTTCTCGCTAATATGAGTCATGAAATTCGAACTCCTATGAATGGTATTTTGGGTTTCGCCGATTTATTGCGCGATGAAATGAAACGGATTGGCCAGGAAGATTTACAGCGTTTTGCAGAAACAATTTTTAATTCCGGTAAACGCCTGCTGAATCTCTTAAACGATATTCTGGATATTAGCAGAATTGAGGCGAACAAAATTGATTTGATTGTCGCAGAGCACGACTTTGATGACATTGTGTACAGGGTAATGCAACTGTTCATAAATCAGGCGATGAAAAAAGGGATAGAACTACGCTATGTAAATCCCTCCGGATTAAGGGTACTTGCCGATGAAAACAGGGTTTATCAGATATTAAATAATATTATTGGTAATGCTATTAAGTTTACTACCTCCGGCAGTGTATTAATTTCTTCTGAACAGATAAATGAAGACGGAAAAGATTTTCTTTCCATTACTATTAAGGATACCGGACAAGGTATTTCAGATGATTTTTTAGATCATATTTTTGAACCATTCCGTCAGGAGTCAACAGGATTTTCCCGCTCTCATGAAGGAACAGGATTGGGACTCGCAATTTCGCAGAAGCTTGCTCAATTAATGGAAGGCGACATTAAAATTGAATCTGTTGCCGGTGTTGGCACAACCGTTACTATTTTACTTCCGGCGGCTGTTGGGATTGGAGAAAAAGCTCAAATTACCTCGGAAAATGACTCTATTGAATTGCTTTTTGAGAAATTATTGAAAATTAATCCTTCAATACTGGTAGTTGAGGATGATGAGACATCTAGGAAATTCTTCGAAGGTGCAATTGGCAGTTATTGTCAACTAACAGTGGTGGGTAATGGAAATGAAGCGCTTGATTTAGTGAAAAGCAGACCTGAACCATTTGCCGTTATATTGATGGATATTGGACTTCCATCCCCATGGAACGGATATTTGCTTAAAGAGCATATTATTCAGGTGTATGAGCCATATAAGTCAATTCCCTTTATTGCTCAGACTGCATACGCAATGAAAGAAGACCAGCAAAAAGTTGCCGAGGCAGGATTTGTCGGGTATGTAACGAAGCCAATAGACAAATTTGAACTCGTCAGAGTATTGCTGGATGTTCTGGAAAACAAGAACAAAAAATAATAAATATTGTGGCAATTGAAACTTTGGTATTCCTATTGAAGTTCACGGATACGCGTAATGTAGGAATCAACATTAAATTTCCGTGCACATCCATTATAATTCATGTATCGTATTTTACCAAAAACCGGTCTCTCGAACCAGGGTCGGTCATGCACTCCACCAATTGACCATGCGCATCCGGTATATCCGTTTGGGTCTCTGCCATCAAGTTCATATTTATCGTTAAGCTTTACTGCGTAGTTCATTGCTTCTGAAGGGTTTGCAGTCCACTCGAGTATCTTTTTTGCCCAGTACATTCTCATATAACCGTGCATCTTTCCGGTTATCTTCATTTCATTTTGAGCGGCATTCCATAGTGGATCGTGAGTAACTGCGTTATCAAATTCCTCATAGCTGTAAATATAGTCCCGTTTATCAGAGAGATGTTCATTAAGAGATACTTTAGCCCATTCCTGAAATCCTTCGAATGAATCGTAGTTTTTATTAAAGTAACAAAAGTTATCAGCAAGTTCTCGTCGCACTATTAACTCCTCCAAAAACACTTTGGTGTTTTCGTCAGCAGGAATTCTTTTATTAATTTCGATTGCGATACGCTGAGCAGAGATTTGACCAAAGTGGAGATAAGGGGAAAGCTGAGACTGAAAGTCCACATCGGGGAAATTGCGTTTCTCTGCATAATGATGCAGTTTGTTCTCTATAAAGTTATTAAGCATTTCCATAGCGCTTTTTTCACCCGGAGTTATCCAGGAGACGGGTTTTACCGATGAATCAACCTTCAGTGAACTTCTGATTTTCTCCCAATTAACCGGAGGGGGCATTTCAGTAGTTAGCGATTGAGGCTTAAGTACAGCAAAGTCATCGAGAAATTCCGGTAGAAGTTTGTGTATCTTTGGACGGATTGTATAAGCCGCAAATTCTTCCTTTTGAGAAACATAGAGGCACGGTACAATATTATGAGCGTCCACTTCATAAAAGGGGATATTGATTTGCTTCGCAACATCCCTTTTCCAAATTCTTTTAATACGAAGCGGGTCAAAGTCGGCAATAAGTTCTGATGCTGAAATGCTTGTAATAAATTGAGGAACAACATCAGACGCATTTCCTGTTACAAGATAAAATGGAATTGATAAACCACGAAGAGTGTTCTCAACTTCTTCCAACCCTTTAAGCATAAAGTCATAATGCCTTAATCCGGCGCCCAGAAACTCGGTCTGTAAAGCGAACAAAACTATGAGATGAGATTTTTTTTTCAGTGCTTGTTCTTGTGCAAAAAGAATTCCCCAATTATCATGTACCCTTTGATCTCTGCTCATCCAATAGACAACGGGACCAATTGTATTATTACCCTGCTGAAGAAGTCTTAAACGATTCTGATTCATATTTTCTCCATTTTTTTTACTAACAACAACAATAAAGAAAAAGTTTAATCGTAAATATCAAAAACTAAAAAAGGAAAAAATAGAAGTAAGCGAGGAGGGTAAAAACAGAAAAGTTGCAAAAGTCATTCCCTCTGAGGGAAGGACCTCTGCAACTTTCTTTATGCGTTCAAATTTATTTATTCTGCGGCGACTATACTATCAACCGGACAAACCTCAACACAACTTTTACAATCATCGCATAATTCTGCAACAATATATGGGTGCTCTTCAGAAAGTGCGGGGAAAGTCTGACCGTTTAATTCATATTCAATTCCGCTATTATAAATTGCGTTACTTGGGCATTCATCTACACAAGCTGAACAACTGATGCATTCGTCTGTAATTTTCATTTTTTTCCTCTATATAAATGAAGTTTATGTACTTGCAACAATTTTAATGCCACTGAAAAAGTTTATAAATAGTTTGTTTTCAGACCAAAAAAGGCTCTTTTCTCAATTCTGCAAAAATACATTTGGATTTTGGAATCATTTACGGCGGGCAATTAATAACACGCAAAAATATTAACCAGGTAAAGTTACACACACTATCTATGGATGAAGGAGATGAATATCCCGTTCAGATCAAAAGAATTAATTAAAAATTGGGGTGTACGATATTTTGAGCTTAGATTTTATCATACACCAACCCTGAAAGGGTGATATAATAGTAGCATCGTCCGTTAGCTAACGGATTAGCTAACGGATTAGCCAACGGATCTTCTGACGAAATTGAACCTTTATAGCAAGTCAATTAATTAATTATGTCATCCCCTCGGGATTTTTATTTGGTGTTGCGTATCTCTGCGCTATAAATATTACATCCCTTCGGTGGCTGTCGCATAAGTATAATAAAAAAAGAAGAGAAAAAGTGATAGCACCCTAATAAATACAGGCGGAAAAGCGAATTAAAAGCAGTATATTTTGCATACACATTACAAAGATAAAGACAAACCATGCCTGTACTCGCC
>CAYTLQ010000057.1:0-6028 GCA_964438715.1 uncultured Ignavibacteriaceae bacterium | reverse complement strand
GTATAATGAGACTACTTACAAATGAGGAAATTAACAAACAACTTCTTTTTTCACCGGGCTGGAAATATGAGAAAGAATCGCTGAATAAAGAGTTTGTATTCAAGGATTTTGCGTCAGCAGTTGGAATGATTAATAGAATTGCTCCCGTTGCTGATGAAATGAATCACCATCCTGATATTTTATTGCATGGTTGGAATAAGTTACAGATTACAGTCTCTACCCACAGTGAGGGTGGTGTTACTGAACTGGATTTTTCCCTGATTAAAAAAATTGATGAACTCAAAACTGATGACCTTATGTAGATTGAGAAAATTATGCAGGAAAAGGAAATATTAGAAATTTTTGAAAAAACCGGAGCATTACTTCGCGGACATTTTTTATTGACTTCAGGCAGACATAGTAATGTATATTTTCAATGCGCAAAAGTTTTACAATACCCTGATATAACAACAAAACTAAGCGAAATAATTGTCGAAAAATTTCAACATACTCAGATTGATACCGTAATTGCCCCGGCATTAGGGGGAATTATTGTAGGGCAGGAAGTTGCACGGCAATTAAATAAACGATTCATATTCGCTGAGCGTGAAAACAAAATGCTGGAATTACGAAGAGGTTTTTCTTTAAGTGCCGGTGAGCGTGTTCTTGTTTGCGAGGATGTTGTCACCACCGGAGGCTCTGTTTTTGAGGTTATTGAAATTGTCCGGAGTTTTGGTGCATTACCTGTTGGTGTGGGGTTTATTGTTGACCGAAGTAACGGGAAGGTAGATTTTGGTGTACCAAAAGTTGCTACGATGGTTCTGGATGCTGTTTCATTTGAACCGGAATCTTGTGAGCTTCGCCGGCAGGGAATTGCATTTTGTAAGCCGGGCTCAAGAAAAAACTCATGGTTAACAAGGTCTTACAATGCAGTCGTTCACTTGTAGGCGATGATCTGCTTTATCAGATAACTATCAGTCTGCTTGTTTTTTTGGTAATTGTCTTATTTGCTAAGCTCATCAGTTATCTCATCAGGATTATTTTCCAGCCTGTCGTTAAAAAATCGGAAACGGTGTATGATGATTTATTGTTAGAAATTGCGGAAGTCTCCGGATTCAGATTACTGCTTGTTCTTGGAGCCTATGTTTCTCTTCAGGTATTTCGCGGCGGATTTAATCTTATAAATTTCCGGACGAAAAAACACCTTATCCAGGAATATCCTTATCTGAAATCTCTCACCGATATTGGCGAGAAGGTGATATTCATCATCCTCGTTATTGTCATTCTGCTGGTTGTTATTAAACTTTTTATTACTGCTCTTGACTGGTATGCTGAAAAAATTAAAGCAGATGAAAACAAAGATCTTGGTGGAAGCCTTTTCCCGCTTATTAAAAAAATATTGCGACTCATCCTCTCTGTTGCCGCTTTTGTTGTAATTCTCGCAAAACTTAATATTGACATAAGTGCATTTTTGGTATCCCTGGGTGTTGGTTCATTGGCAATTGCCCTTGCAGCTCAGGAAACTATTTCGAATATGATTTCGGGTTTCATCATAATGACCGATAGACCATTCCGAATCGGGGACAGGGTAAAAATTGGAACAGATATTCTTGGCGATGTTGTAGGTATTGGAATACGAAGCACCAAGATTATCGATTTCGATAAAAACATAATCGTTATACCAAACAATGAGATTGTTAAATCAAAAATTATAAATATTACTTATCCTGATCCATTAACCCGTGTGCTGGTTGATATTACAGTAAAATACGGAATCGATTTCGACAGAGTTAAGGCATTACTATTAGAGATTGCTGACTCTGATGAGAGAATTTCCAAAGATGTTCAACCTGAAGTGTACATAACTCGATTTGCCGATTCAGGACTTGATTTACGAATGGCAGTTTATACCCCTGATTACAAAAATGCTTTTAATGTTCAAATTACTCTCCGGGAAGTAATTTATAAGCGCTTTACTCTCGAGGGCATAGAAATTCCATACCCGCGCAGGGACATTTATATCTCAAATTCACAAACTAATTCATAATTATTCAGACGCCACCACAATCATGATGAAAACACTTTTATTCTTAATTGTACTCTCTACTCTTTCTTTATCGCAGATTAAATTTGAAGACTACTTTTTAGACAAAACCCTGAGGGTTGACTATCAGCGGGCAGGGGATAAAACTAATACAACTGTTTTTTTTGATGAAATGATAGAGGAACCAAATTGGGGAGGTCCGAAAAAAAATCTGATAGAAGATTTTAATTACGGTAAATACAGGGCTGAGGTTAAAGATGCCAAAACTGGCAAAGTAATTTTTGCCAGAAATTATTCCACATTATATAGTGAATGGCAGACTACTGAAGAAGCAAAAAAGATTAAGAAAAGTTTCTCTGAATCTGTTGTTATGCCGTTTCCTAAAGACAAAGTATTGTTGACTCTTTATTCACGGGACAAACGATTAAAACTCCACGAAGAGGTAACCTGGGAAATTGATCCTAAAAATTATTTCATTAAAAAAGATCGCAGACATGTTTATAATTCATTCAAAGTAATAAATAATGGCGACTCTCATAACAAAGTAGATATTGTTATTATTCCTGATGGTTATACAAAAGAAGAAATGGATTTATTCAAGAGTGATTGTAATAAATTTGCCCAATACTTGTTCAACTCGTCACCGTACAAGGAACAAAAAGAAAAATTTAATATTTGGGGTGTTGAAGCTCCATCGGTTGAAAGCGGAACTGATATCCCCGGAAGTGGTATCTGGAAAAGAACAGTTCTTAACTCCGGCTTTTTTACCTTTGATGTTGACAGATATTGTATGACACAGGACTATAAATCAGTTCGTGATGTTGCCGCAAATGCTCCATACGACCAGATTTATATTCTGGTAAACTCACCCAAATATGGCGGTGGCGCAATTTACAATTACTATTCTCTGTGTGTCAATAATAATTCATTTGAAGAATATATTTTTGTGCATGAGTTCGGACACGGATTTGCCTCACTAGCAGATGAGTATTTTGATTCTGAAACTGCATATCAGGATTTCTATGCTTATGATGTTGAGCCTGCTGATCCAAACCTTACAACTTTGGTAAACTTTGATGAGAAGTGGAAAAATATGGTGGGGAAAAATGTTCCCATACCAACTCCCAATACAGATGAATACAAGAATGCGGTTGGAGCATTCGAAGGAGGAGGTTATGTGAATAAAGGAATTTACCGACCTATGATGGACTGCACAATGAAATCAATTACCGTTGATAATTTTTGTCCGGTATGTAAAAAAGCGATTACCGACATGATTAATTTCTATACGGAATAACTCGTTAATTTGTTATTAGTGAATAATTTATCAGGGCAGTAAACGACTGCCCGTTTTTTTTAATATTCCCGGATCCGGTTCATGGAAAACATACATTTTCACATTCAGGAGCATTTTATCAAGGAACTTAATTCTCTCCCTTGGCATCTTGAACTGGAACTTTGGGACCCTTCCTTTGTCAATTTTATTGATTTTCGAAAAGGACTTTCTCGGCACCCTGTACGCTTCGTAAGAGGTCGTCGTTATTCATTTGCAATAAAGCAGACATCTACCACTGCCGCATCTAATGAGCTTTCAAATTATAAAAGACTTCTTGAGAACGGTATTCATACATTACTACCGGTAGGATTTATAGTGTGTGAACGAGAGCCATTAGAAGTGGAAACAAAAATTGGTCGTAGTTACGAAAAGAATGATTTGACTTTTCTTATTACTGTACTCGAAGATAAGGCATTACCGGATTCTTACCTTTTTACATTACCATTTAAGGAACAGAATAAAAAGATAATCTGGAATGCTATTGCTGAACTCTTTGCCGGAATTCATTTTCTTGGCATCTATTGGGGGGATTCATCCTTAGCAAATATACTTATTAAATTTATCAAAATTAAAGACGAGTCAGGACGAACCAGAACTGAGCTAAAAGCAATATTAGCAGATGCTGAAACAGTTGAATTTCTTCCCGAGATTTCAGAAAATCTGCGATTAGCAGAGATTGATTTTTTCTTCGAATCGATGGAATGGATGCAGGAAGATTTATTAATTGGAGGCTTAACGCAGTCAGATACAGTTGACATTGATGAGAAGCAATACTTTCTTGATTTATATAACCGTCATTTCGATTTTCTCATTCGCCTGAAACAGTTCGAAACAAAAACCGGATTAGATTCACAAAAATTATTTAAAAATTTTCGTGATATTGTAGCAGTGGAGGTAATTGAAAAACAAATATCTGAACATAAATGGTACTTAAGTGAGAAAGCCGGCGGTGAGGTTTCCACCAAAAAGGCAGCTATTGATTGGTTTAACAATATTTATACAAAGTATATTGAAGAAATGAAAAAAATGAAGATTTATGAGATATTTCCATTTAAGACTTCGGCTGTTTTCTATATCGAATTAATGACGCACAAATACTATCTAAGTGAAAAAGAAGGAAAAGATGTTGGAATAGAATCAGCAATAAAAGATTATATTCAAAAATTTGCGCTGAAAACGCCCCTGCTTTCTTTCGTGAGGAAGATTACTAAAATATTAAGAAAATTTATTCATGGAATACAATGATATACAAAAAACTTCACAGGACGATTGAACAGATCACTTCAAGACAGTTCGATACAGAAGAGGATATGCTAATATCTGTTCTTAATGAATTAGTTGAAATACCTCTGATTGAAATAATCGGGGGCAGAATCTGGAAGTTGCGCCCTGAACTCAATGCTTATACATTGCTCTATCAGACAGGCAATGTTGACAAAATCGGAAAAAATTTCAAGGTTTTCCTGAAAGATTATCCTGTCTTCGAGCAGTTCGACAAGGAGCGCACGATCTATAGTGATGAAACAAATCCTGCATTAAGAAAGAAGGGGATTTTCCGGTATTCAGCATCGGGTGTAGGTTATAAAACGAAAATCGGAGAAAAAAGGTATTATGAGTATTTGATTGCGTTTAATAGTCCTCAGTTGACTCAGGAATTTAAGTATCTGATGAACATCATTGCATCAGTAATTACATCCAAAATTAAAGAGCGTCGTACTGCATCGCAGGAGCGTTCATTGCGTGCTGAAATGGATAAAGCCAGAGATCTGCAACGAAGTATATTACCACAGCACGAATACAAGTTCTATGATTATGAACTTTACGGAGTAACAGTACCTGCCGAAACTGTAGGGGGCGATTTTTTCGATTATGTAGAGCTGGGGGATGATAACGACAGGCTTGGTATTGCTCTTGGTGATGCGGCTAGCAAGGGTATAGGAGCAGCAGCAGAGGCGCTGTATATCTCCGGTGCGTTACGCATGGCATCTACTTTTGAATTGAAAATAATTCCTCTAATGAAACGATTGAATAAGTTAGTGCATAGAATTTTCGGGGATGACAGATTCAGTTCATTATTTTATTGTGAACTTTCAAATGATCCGAAAGGATTATGTATTTATGCAAATGCCGGTCATAATCCTCCTTATTTCCTGAAAAAAGGGGCAGATAAAGTAATCTTATTACAACCAACAGGACCGGTTCTGGGACCCTCGCCCAATGCTGTTTATACCCTCGAAAGTATTAATTTTAGTTTAGATGATATACTGCTGATTTTTTCTGATGGAATGATTGAATCAACAAATAGTCAATATGATGTCTTCGGTGAAGACAGGTTGGAATCTATTCTATATGAAGTACGCGATAAAAGTGCTAAAGAGATTGCTCTACGGTTAATTGAGGCAGTGGTAAAATTCTCGAAAAACGGTGCGTAGTCCGATGATAAAACGGTAGTAGTTATTAAGAAAACTTCTAAATAATATTTTATTCGCAGTTAAAGGGCAGCACATTCTTGAAATAAATAATTGTAATTTTAATCCTAGAATCAAAAATTATTCTATATGCTGTTATCAATTAATCCAACAAATAATAAAACCATTGCAGGATGCTAGGAACAGTCAGCGCAGTATGTTGCAGATATTCTCTATTTATCTGACAGGATGTGTTAAAAA
>CAYTLQ010000056.1:0-10771 GCA_964438715.1 uncultured Ignavibacteriaceae bacterium | reverse complement strand
CTCTTCTGTTGGTATCGGGGAAGTAAGAATTTCCTCCATCAATAATGATATCTCCTTTGTCCAACAACGGGAGAAGATCTTCAATTATATCATCTACCGCTTTTCCTGCAGGTACCATTAGAAATATTTTTCGCGTTTTCTCAAGCATCTCCACCATTTCTTTAAGCGATGATGTGCCCCTCATATTTTTTCCGGAAGCCTTTTCGTTAAGGAATTTTTCTACCTTATTTATATCTCTGCCATATACAACAACCGAAAAGCCATGATTAGCCATATTGAGCGCGAGATTTCCTCCCATTACTCCGGCGCCAACCAAAGCAATATTAAATAGATTCATTTATTTCTCCGGGATTTAATTTTATAACACACTTTCTAAGCCTGAACGATAAGGCAATAGTTAATATAAAACTTTTTTTTCCTATAGGAAAGTTTTTGACGCATTTATAACTTTGCCGTACATCTCTTAAATATAGTAACTTTTAAAAACAACAACCTGATAATACTTCTTAGACGACAGAGTATGAGTAATTTCGACAGCAAATATATTCTATGGAACTACGAATATAATTTATTAACGATATGATTGAAAAAACCGTTAAAGTGTACTACAACTATTTATGATACTTACGGATAAACTCTTCTACTTCCGGCAAACCACCTTGATAAACAAGGTAACCATTGTACGGCTCTCTTCGGGTAATGTCATCACAGATTGGCGTAAGCATAATTTTTTTTACTTCTTCCAGATCATTTGTTTGTCCAAGCGCCCAGCCAAGTTTTATATATGCCACCTCCGGTAGCATATTGGCGGCAGGTACAATTCCTTTTGCCATAAGATCTCTGCCGGTATCGTAAACAAACATGTGCACAAAGCCCCATAAAGTCTGTACCGTCATATAAATAGCTATTCCTTTTTTTGTCGCTCTTTCGATAGCAGGATAAAGTGGTTTATTAACATGTCCCAGACCAGTCCCTGCTATTACAATGCCCTTATAACCGTTATCAACTAATGAGTCAATAATATCAGGGAACATATTCGGATAGTAATACACCATTGCTACCCGCTCCTCGAAGAATGGTTTTATAGTAACATTGCGATCTTTTCTCCGATGATTATACTTTTTCTTGATCGGCTTAACTTCAGTCTTTGTTACTGTGGCAAGAGGAGTATCCCCCAAAGTACGAAATGTTGATCTATAGGAAGAGTGCATTTTTCTGACTCTTGTTCCGCGATGTAATAATCCATATTCATCCGATGTAGGACCGAACATACAAACCATTACTTCTGCAATATCGCCATGACCTGCTGCCATTGCGGCGTGCTGAAGATTGAGCGCCGCATCGGAACTGGGCCTGTCGGAAGACCGTTGCGAACCAACTAGGACAATTGGTATCGGTGGATTTTGCACCATAAATGAGAGAGCTGTTGCTGTGTGATGAAGCGTATCAGTACCATGACCGATGATTATTCCATCAATACCATTTTCAATTTCCTTACCTATTGCAATAGCGAGTTTTTTATATTGTTCCGGACCCATGTTTTCGCTGAATACCGCGAAGAGCTTTTCTGTGGTAAGATTACAAATTGATGCAAGTTCCGGAACTGCCCCGTATAATTCTCCGGGCGAAAATGCAGGAATAACTGCACCTGTCCTGTAGTCAAGTCTCGAGGCAATGGTGCCTCCGGTACCAAGTAATTTTACAAAAGGCAATCCGGGAGTAAAAGGGAACTCCTTCTCCGGAATTTTATATACGGCTTTTTTATAACCGATTTCTGTCATAGCGGTTACTGTATCTACATCAATCCCGATATTATACCCCGTCGCTATTTTTACTACAATATGACGATCATCATCATTTTCTGCACGCGGTAAAACAGTACCGGAAAATTTTCCTCTTGTGGTATTAATCTCAGCCTGTCCCCAAACCCTTACATTAAACTTCATAAGTGTTTGCAGTGCCTTGCCTTTGTAACCTTGAAAAATATCTTCAGCCATAAATTTATCCGTTTTTGCTGTTTAAGAAATGTATGGAGTGAAAGAGTATTTTCGTTCTCATAGAATCTTCCGCAAATCTCTGAGATTGATATTTCCTTCGGATAGCTTACGAATCTGTCCCATTACCCACCGTGCGCGTTTATTACTATCCTGCGTATTAGATAATTGAGTGAACCGGCGTTTAAGAAATTCGACTCGTTCAATAATTTCTTGTTTTGTAGCGCTCTTAAATCCAATACTCAAAAGTACTGATTGGAAATCCATATTCGGGTGTTCATAGAGTACAGGAAGCATTTTCCGCGCAAGGTCTAATTCGAGATTTTCCTGCTTGAGGAATCGAAAAAGATCCTGAATAAGTTCATAGCGGAAATCGCCTGCACGCTGGTAATGACCCTCAATGTACTTTACCGTATGTCCGAAAAATGTTCCTACAAATTTTGGTGCAATGCCCGGATCGGAAACAATTTTTTCAATTACAGGAAAGAGATTTTTTCTTAGTATGAAGTTATATGTGTCTTCCGGTACATCCCAGTCACGCAGTTGATGGAATCGATCTACAACATCCCGGGGAAGAGATTTCCGCAATCCATCTATGTAATCATCTGTCAGAGGTATTGGGGCAGAATCCGTATCGGGGTACATTCTGTCGGCACCTGGCAATACACGCTCAAAAATTGTTGTCCCATCGGGAAAGGATTTTCTTGTTTCATTCGGAACTCCTTCAAAAGCCATTCTACAGCGTTCCTCAATAGTTTCTAATGCAGTTGGCAGGTCTGCTTCCGGTCCCCAGAAAACAACCTGAGCATCTGTGGGTCCGGTGATAAAAAGACTTCGAACTTTCTTCCACTGCTCTTCATTAAGAAGTGGTTCAAGATCTTCGGAACATGCCATATTAGGGCGCTCAATAGATGCAATAACTTTCAACCGACTGCTTAGTTCATCGTAAAATGGTCTTCCGGGTTGCAGGAAATGAGATAATATTCCCTTAAAATGGGGGAGGTTCACCGCAACAGCCCGCTGTTTCTTTTTATCCTTTCCTGAGACAAAAGGAAGGTGAATAAATTTCTTATCAATTGCAGAATGTACAGGTTTCCATTCGGCAGGTTTCTTAACGCGTTCTAGAAGGATTTTTCTTATATTCAGTAATGCCCATTGCCGGAATGCTTCATTGTGGGTAAGCTTTGGAATCCAGCGAATATGTGCAACACCTTTTATCTCTACACGAGAACCACCCCTGCAACTGACATTTACATCCTGCCTTGAGGCGCCAATACCTGTGCGTACATGGCCCGTACTCCTGTTAAGAAACCTGATATAATTACATGCCTCTGCTACTTCGGAAGGATTTACACAGTCAGGATAGGTAACTGTTTCAATCAGCGGCATACCGAGTCTGTCGGTACGATAGATGCGTGTATGACCTATGTCGGAAATTTCCCTGCAGGAATCTTCCTCGATGCTGAGCTGAATTAATCGCAGAGTCTTAGTGCGTAAAGGGATACTACCTTCAACTCCGATAATTGCTGTGCGCTGAAACCCTGTAGGAATACTGCCATCCAGATATTGTTTACGGGTTATATGTACCTCACCAACAATATTTAATTTGCAGAGAAGAGATATTTCAATAGCTATTTCCAATGCTTCTCTGTTGATAGGAAACGGCGGTGTATCGTCAATATCGTAGGTGCAAGCGGTTTCATTTTTTATTCGGTAGATAATTTCCTTTTTTGTCTTGAATTCCATCAAAGCGGTACCATCATACTCTCCCAGTTCACTCAAAGTTGGGCGCATGTGTCTGATGATTTCAGCATCATAATCGTTCTCTTTCTGAAAGATACCTGCCGGACAGCGGCAAAATAATTTTTCTTTTGTTAATAACTGCTGATGTACCTCCAGGCCTGACATAAAACCTATTCTGTTATAGTCTTCCTGGGTTGCTTCTTCTATCGGAACATATCCGATACTACGACGGGTTGCTTCGAAGTTGTGGAGAGGGCTGAATGGTTCCTGCATGAGAGTTTCATAAATCAATAAAAACAGTGATGAAATGTAATAAAAAGTGTGGCGAATTGTTCGTAAAATCGTAATTCGGCGTTAGTTTAATTTTCGGTAATTTTATCTTACAAATTCAGGGTTGACTGAGTTTGATTTTCACTAAAAAATCTTTTGCTTACTGGGTGTTTTATGTATTCGTTATTATATATACCAGAAACATCACAATTCACTGAAATTAGTTTTTTAATTTTTGATATAAATCACACTATTTCATCAAATACAAGAAAATACTTGTAGAATTCTATCTTTAAATGTATATTTCCAAGATAATACCTCCCGGTTGACCAAGATTTTAAGGTTTTCGTTTATTTTATAACTCTTTAAGGAAAGAAGATGATTGTGAAAAACTTCAAAATTCTTTTTACTTTTTATTTTTTATTAACATTATCTGAGGCTTTTGGTCAGGTAGTACTGAGCGCCTCGGTTGATAATAGCAACCCATTGAATTTAGATACAATTCAATACACGATAACTGTAACAAATCCAAGCACTATTTCTCCGGCGCCGGGTGTTATTGTTAATGCCGTTGTACCTCGGGGATTAAAGTACATCAGCGATGATCCCGATCAGGGGAGCTACGATCCGGGCACAGGTGTGTGGAATGTTGGTACTGTTTCCCCTTCTGCATCACTCGATCTGAAATTAAATTGCCTTGTTAATTACTTTAATTCCGCTTACGATGTTCGTGATTACTACAATTATAATCTCTTATTGACAAATAATGCCAGTCTAACCGGCTCTACTGTCGGCGGTAAGTTAGCCGCAGGAGGAGATATATCGGCAATTGGCTCCTCTATCGGAGGTTTACTTCCAACTCTTAATCCTGTACCCGTGGTGGTTAATGCAGGCGGGTATCTGAATTTTACTTCCAGTGCAATCTTCAAAGGTGATGTGGTATATGGTGACTCAACCAATCTTCCCTCCGGAACAGTTGTCTATCCAAATGGAACATTGTGGCAGGGTAGTCCCTTTGATTTTTCAGCGTACGGTGGTAATGTTATTTCTCTCTCCTCCGGATTAAGTTCACATACTGTCAATGGCATCACAACATTCTCAGGCGGTTATCTTTCATTAACCGGTTCGGATATCTATCTTAATGTTTTCAGCGTTTCAGGTGCCAATTTTTCCAGTGCTGATAGTATCGTCATTAGCATACCTAAAGGCTCAATCGGAGTAATAAATGTTACGGGTACATCGTTGCAGTTTATTGGTAATGTTCGGGTTGTCGATAATCTCAATAACATGATTCTGTTTAATTTCCCTTCGGCAACAACAATTGATCTTATAGGTTCCCATTTCTGTGGTTCTATTCTTGCACCGTATGCAACGATAAACAACACCGGCACTTTTGTACAAGGACAGATTTTTGCTTCCGATCTCAACACCATTTCTTCTCATGATTTGACAAACTTTGTTGGTTACATTCCTCTTGATCGTAATATTTCTTTAACTGTAACTTCACCAAGCGGTAGTCCCGCCGTGGTTCCAATTACCGTAAATACCACCCCACCCTTCGGCACTGGTGGTAATGGTAGTTGGTCGCTTGGCTCTCTCATGCCCGATAGCGTATGGGTTTTGAGCCTTGTTCGTCTTGATTCAAATTCAGTACTTGCCGGTACATTCGCGGGAAGAATTTACCGTCTTGATAATAACGGTGTGAGAGATACACTTGTTAACGCCAGCATGACTCCGGTATCTGCAATCTGGGATCTCGCTGTTAACGATAGCAGACATATATTTGCGGCCACAACCAGTGGTCTGCAACGCAGTAATGATGGCGGAGTTACCTGGACAACTTCTCTTCCTTTACTTGATGTACGGGCAGTACTCATTGGTCAGGATTCGAATATGTATGCCGGCACCTGGGGTTTCGGTGTATATAAGTCAACCGACGGCGGTTACTCATGGACAGCGAAAAATGAAAATATCGGGACAAATGTCATTACCGCAATGATAGATAAAATTGACACAAACGCTTTGTCAACGCCACACACAATTTTTGCAGGCGGCTATCTCAAAGGCTTATCTGCTTCGTGGGATTCAGGTGAGAACTGGTTACCTCTGGCAATGCCTTATGAATTTGTTACAACTTTGGCAAAAACAAGTACAGGTATTCTTTACATTGGTACTCTCACTGACGGAGTTTATCGTTCATACGATAACGGAAACTCATTCCATAAACTTAGCGGAATTCCCTCAGCTCCCGTGTATTGTATTAAAGTTGATGGAGACAATAATATATTTGTTTCCTCGTGGCTGAATGGAATCTATGCCTCCTCCGATTTAGGAGACAATTGGACATATCTCGGTCTTGGTGGTTATGCCGTAAGTTCGCTCTATGCGCTTCCCAACGGTAGTTTACTCGTCGGAACCCGCTCCGGACAAGTTATGAAAAACAATTCACCTCTTACTTCTATTCAACCGGAAGATGCATCACCTGTTACGACATTTGAACTTGCACAGAATTATCCGAATCCCTTTAACCCGTCAACAAATATTCGTGTTGCTATACCATATACCGGCAACTATAAACTTGCCGTCTATAATATTCTTGGTCAGGAAGTAGCTACATTGTTTAACGGAACTATGGCACAAGGCTCATATTCATTTACCTTTAATGCACAAAGTTTCTCTACGGGTATTTATATCTATTCTCTTACCGGAAACGGTGTAAATCTTACGAAGAAAATGATGCTGGTAAAATAATTTACAAAAGCACAAAAAAGCCCGCTGATTCAGCGGGCTTTTTTATTTATGGCAACTTAAACTAAAATAATAATCCGGAAACAATAATTATTTCAGCTCAAACTCTTCAAATAATTCCGTGGCTGAGTCGGTTCCTACATAGACTTTAAATTTCCCCGGTTCCGATTGAAATTTCATATCAGCCGTTGTGAACCGCAAATCCTTTTCTCTTATAACAAACTGAACATTTTGCGACTCCCCTTTCTTTAAATAAATTTTCCGAAATCCCTTTAATTCTTTCACCGGGCGGGTTACACTTCCGACCACATCCTGAATATACATTTGTACGGTTTCCTCACCATCAAATGAACCAGTGTTTGTTACGGTTACCGTAACCACAAGAGAATCGGTTGAAGTAAAACTTTTTGCGTTAATTGTAATAGGAGAGTAATCGAAGTCCGTATAACTTTTCCCGTATCCAAAAGGATAAAGCGGCGTTATCGGCAGATCGATATATCGGGCCGAATAATAATTCTCCGGATTGGCTGGCCTTCCGGTGTTCTTATGATTATAATAAAATGGTATCTGCCCCACCGTACGAGGAAAAGTTACAGGTAATTTTCCGGAAGGATTGTAATCACCGAATAATACCTGTGCAATCGCAGTTCCTGTCATTGTTCCGGGAAACCATGCTTCAATCATGGCATTGGTGTTATCGTTCAGCCAGCCAACAGAAAGTGGCCTTCCGTTTAACAATACGGTAACAACCGGCGTACCTGTTTTGTGAATACGGCGGGCGAGTTCATTCTGCTCACCGGGCAAGTCTAATGTTGATCTGCACCGTGCCTCACCACTCATTTCCCAGCCTTCTCCAAGACATAAAATTACAACATCAGCTTCTTCTGCAAGTTTCTCTGCTTCTGCAAATCCATCGTTTCCGGGTTCTTTTATTTTACAACCGGATGCATACACCACCTCTGCAGTACTCTCAGTATATGCTTTAATACCATCGAGAATAGTAATTACATCTTCCGGTATTCCCATTGCATTCCAGTTACCAATCGGATCCCTTTTGGAGTCTGCAAGGGGTCCTATTACAGCAATTTTTTTCAGGTTTTTTTTCAGCGGTAATGTTCCATCATTCTTTAGAAGAACAAAAGAGCGCTTCGCTATTTCGAGTGAGGCTCTTTTAATCTCCGGCGTCATAATATTATTGTCTTCTCTTTCTTTCTGACAATACCGAAAAGGCTGATCAAAAAGTCCGAGTAAAAATTTCACCCGAAGAACTCTCCTTACCGCTTCATCCAGAGTGCTGACATCAACTTTATTCTCTGCGATCAATTGCTTCATATATTGAATATATGAGCGTGATTCCATATCCATATCGAGCCCGGCGTTTATGGCAATTTCTCCTGCGTGCTTTAAATCTTCCGCAAAGCCGTGAGGAATCAGTTCACCAATAGAGTTCCAGTCACTAACCACAAAACCCTTAAAGCCCCACTCTCCTCGTAATATATCTGTGAGAAGGTATTTACTGCCACTTGAGGGAATACCCCCAATTTCATTAAACGATGCCATAACAGTAAACGCACCTGCTTCCACACCTGCCTTATACGGAGGTAAATAAATATCACGGAAAGTCCGTTCGGAAAAATCGACCGTGTTATAATCCCTGCCTCCTTCAGCGCCGCCATATCCGGCGTAATGCTTAACACAAGCTATAACATTAAAAGCAGAAAGATTACCCTGATAACCTCGTACCCGTGCGGCTGAGAAAAGTGAACCAAGGTACGGGTCTTCACCGCTTCCTTCCATAATTCTCCCCCAGCGCGGATCTCTTGCAATATCAACCATAGGAGAAAAAGTCCAATGGATTCCTGCCGATGATGCCTCTACTGCCTGCCAGTGAGCAGAAAGTTCAGCAAGTTCGGGTTGCCAGGTGGCCGCCTCTGCCAGAGGAATAGGAAATGTCGTCTTAAATCCATGAATAACATCAAGACCAAAAAGTAAAGGTATCTTTAATCGTGATTCAGTCACTGCTATTTTCTGTAGCTCATAAGTAAACTCAGCTCCGATAGCATTAAGAAATGAACCGACTTTCCCCTCACGGATCATCTGTTTGTATTCTTCGGGAACGGCAACTTTGATCGTTGGACCCCAGCCAATGCCAAATGATAGCTGATTAAGCTGTCCAATTTTTTCTTCTAAGCTCATTAAACGAAGAACTGAATCAACCCTCGCAGAAATTTTTGATTCCTGTTCTTCTGAGATTTGAGAAAATGAACAATTATATATTAATAGAAAATAAAAGAAGGCTTTTGAAAGATGATTCATACTAATTCCAAAATTGTTCATATAATTCTTAGCGAGTGTAATAAGTAGTGAAGGTCCCCTGATTTAATCTTCATACTATCTACATTGAAGAAAAAAAAACAGCGCCGTAGTAATAACGACGCTGTTTCAAAAATACTTAGGCTGTTTTCGGTATATGTCCTTTTATTCCATAAAACGCAATATACGCATAACACAATACCGGAAGGATAAACGCATGATGTATTCCAATATTATCAGCAAGGAAGCCCTGAAGTAATGGTATAATTGCTCCGCCAACTATTGCGGTGCATAGTATTCCCGAACCCTGCCCGGTGTGTTTACCAAGTCCGTCAATTGCCAGCGTAAATATTGTGGGGAACATAATTGAATTAAACAAACCAACAGCAAGAATACTCCACATTGCGAATTGTCCGTTTGGTAGCATTGAAACAATTACCAGCACTGCCGCAATTAAAGCAAGTATTGCGAGGGTTCTGCCCGGTTTTGGTTTACCAAGATTAAAAGCCGCAAAATTTAATGCAACAAATGCGAGAAATGTTAAAGTTTTAGAAAATCCCTCAGAACTTGCTCCTGTGAGATTTTTGTATTCCCCTGTTATATACATTGCAAGCACCACAGCAAGAATAAATACCAGAGTGGTATAAATATTTTTTTTCTTTGTATCCTGCATATCAGAGAGAGTTATTGAACCGAAAAATCTTCCAATCATTGCACCACCCCAATACAAAGCGACATAAGTTCCTGCCTCAGCCTCGGGCATACCAAGAAGCTCCTTGAAATAATTTACCAGAAACGAGCCAATTGATACCTCGCCGCCGACATAGACAAAAATTGCAATTGCACCAAGCACGAGATGAGGATAATGCCACGCACTTGGTTGTGACTCTGCGGCAGAACCCGAATCTGTTACCGGAGTCGCAGCTTCAATTTTCGGCAGTTTCGATATTGCAATAATTCCAGCGATAACTACCAGCATAGAGGTAAGAATAAGGTAAGGAGTCTGAACTGAATTAGCTTCCATGATTTTATATGCTTCCTGTTCAGTAAGCGTCATTTTTGCTAACTCATCTGCACCCTTTACTGCCACGGAAAGAATAAGTATAGAACCAAAAACCGGCGCTATTGTGGTACCAAGACTATTAAATGCCTGGGAAAGATTCAGGCGGGCAGAAGCTGTTTCCGGTTTTCCGAGTATGGCAACATAGGGATTTGCCGCTACCTGAAGCAGAGTAATACCCGATGCCAGAACAAAAAGGGCCGCCAGAAAAATCTCATACGAACGATAGCTTGCGGCCGGATAAAACATTGCAGTACCCAGTGCCGCTGTTAAAAGACCAATGATAATTCCGGTTTTATAACCAATTTTTTCAACCAAAATACCGGATGGAAGAGATACTATTGCGTAAGCAGTAAAAAATGTAAATTGCACCAGCATTACCTGAGTATAATTCAGGTCAAATATTGCTTTAAGGTGAGGGATAAGTATATCATTTAAACAGGTTATAAAACCCCACATAAAAAACAGTGAGGTTAAAACAATTAAAGTAGGGGTATAATTTGTGTCGCTGCCCCCCGTTGATACGGAACTAGTGTTAGTTGTTGGTGAAACTGCCATCGGGCGCTCCGGAATAAGTGAATGATTTAAAAATTATTTCAGATTTGTCTCAATAATTATGCCCTTAATAGGCAGGTGCAAAAAT
>CAYTLQ010000055.1:0-3669 GCA_964438715.1 uncultured Ignavibacteriaceae bacterium | reverse complement strand
TTAAAGAAGAATACGAAGAACACTTGTACGAAAGAAAATGTTCTGCCGGTGTTTGTAAACAACTTCTTGTTTATACGATAGATAACGCTGTTTGCAGTGGTTGTCAGGTATGTGCGCGCAAATGTGCCGCCGAGGCAATAGTAGGTGAAAAAGGACAGGCTCATTATATACTCGAAGAAAAGTGTACCAAATGCGGTATGTGCTTTGAAGCCTGCCGGTTTAATGCTGTTCATGTAAATTAATGATGATTGCTTAGGAATAAATATGGTTGAACTAACTATTAATAATATACAGGTAAAAGCCGAAGAAGGGATGACAATTCTGGATGCGGCGAAATCAGTAGGAATATCAATACCAACATTATGTCATCTTAAAGATCTTATACCGAGCGGAGCTTGCAGAATTTGTTCCGTCGAAGTCGCTGGATATAGAGGTCTTATCCCGGCTTGTGCATACCCGGTTGCTGAAGGAATGTCGGTTGATACAAATTCTGTGCGTGTGCGACGCGCGAGAAAAACGATTGTTGAATTGCTTGTTGAAGATCATCCTCAGGACTGTTTGATTTGTGTGAGGAATAAGAATTGTGAACTTCAAAGCCTTGCAGAAAGATATGGACTACGGGAACATCGGTTCCAGGGAGAATCGAGAAAACATGCAGTGGATATATCAAGTCCGTCATTAGAACGAGACCCTGCAAAGTGTATTTTGTGTGGTAGGTGTGTTCGCGTCTGTAATGAAGTTCAGAAAATAGGCGCAATCGATTTTTCTCAGCGTGGTTTCAGAAGTACAGTCACTACTCCATTTAATCAGGGATTAAATGTAAGCGACTGTATTTTATGTGGGCAGTGTATTTTGGTTTGCCCTACAGCCGCTTTACGAGAAAAAAGTGCTATGAAACAAGTATCGGCGGCGTTGGAATCTAAATCAAAGTTTGTCATCGCACAAATCGCTCCTGCGGTTAGGGCTACACTTGGCGAGGAATACAATTTACCTCTGGGGACTGATGTAACCGGTAAACTAGTAACAGGTTTGAGAAGACTTGGCTTCAAAAGGGTATTTGATACGAATTTTGCTGCCGATTTGACCATCTGGGAGGAAGCAAACGAGCTCGTTCAGCGGATTAAAGAGAATAAACCTATGCCCATGTTTACAAGTTGTTGTCCGGGATGGGTAAAATATATGGAGCATAACTATCCCGATTTATTGCAACACCTTTCTACTTGTAAATCGCCTCACGAAATGGAAGGAGCGGTGTTAAAGACCTATTATGCGAAGAAATTTGGAATAGATCCTCATGATATCTATGTCGTTTCAATTATGCCATGCACCGTTAAAAAGTTCGAAGCCTCGAGAGTAGAGCTTAATGAACATACATTACCCGATGTTGATGCTGTACTGACAACCAGAGAACTCGTAAGGTTTTTTAATGTTGCTGGTATTGATTTTGCCGACCTTAGTGATGGTAAATTTGATGATCCTCTGGGTGAATCAACGGGTGCCGCTGCAATCTTTGGCGCAAGCGGCGGGGTAATGGAGGCAGCGCTTAGAACAGCTTACAACACCCTTACCGGTGAACATCTTGAAAACATGGAGCTCTCTGCCATACGGGGAATGGAAGGTATTAAAGAAGCAACTATTCAGGTTGGTGAACTGCAGATAAATGTAGCAGTGGTAAATGGAATTGGTAATGCTGCAGTGGTTCTTGATAAAATTCGTAAAGGTGAATGTAACTACCACTTTATTGAAGTTATGGCCTGCCCCGGAGGATGTATCAATGGCGGCGGTCAACCAATTCATCAGAAAACCGATAAAGTCATTCAGCGGATGAGAGCCTTGTATGAAATTGACAGGCAAATGGTAAAAAGGCGTTCTTATGAGAACGAGTCAATAAAAACGCTATATAAGGAGTATTTTATAAAACCGGGTAGTCATATAAGTCACGAAATACTTCATACTACCTATCATAGCAGAAAGAATTAAATAAACAATGCCCCTACAGAAGGTTCTGCAGGGGCATTATTTTTAAAGATTTTCTAAAACTCTGTTTAGTCGGGCAGAAACCTCACCTGCAATTTCAGACATATCAGGGTTTCCAACTGTCTTCATTGATTCGAGTGGGTTTACAATTGAAACTTGTACACTTCCGTTATCCTTTTCCTGAACAATTACATTACACGGTAGTAATACACCGATATTTTCTTCCATTTGTAAAGCTTTATATGCAAATGGCGGGTTACAAGCCCCGAGAATCCTATAATTACGGAAATCGACATCAAGTTTTTTCTTTAATGTTTCCGTAACATTAATTTCGGTAAGTACTCCAAAACCTTCTTTTTTTAATTCTTCAGGTATTCTTTCAAGCGTTTCTGAGAATGAGGTTGAAACAACTTTTGAATTATAATATGCCATATTTTTTCCTGTTTTATTTCTTTAGATGTTGGTAAAAGAAAATGGATTCAATTATTAAGGTATATTACAAAATGAAAATCTTTTCAGGACACAGAGGGGAGCTGTTTAATTTTTCTGCCAAGAATAAATTGGCATAGTTTGATTACATCTTCAAGACTAATATCATCAATAAATTCTGACCGTTGAATAAAATATTTGTTTTTGCCAACAGGTGCCCAATTGAATGCGTTGGTTGGTCCAAATAATGAAATTTGTGGCGTGTCAGTAGTACCGGCAACATGCATAATACCGGTATCATTGGTTATAAATAAATCACTTCGTGAAATAATTGCAGCAACTTCCGGAATCGGACAATTAAGGAACATTGGAACATTAAATGGTACTTTGTTGCATATAAAATTCAAAACTTCCTTGTCAGCATCACTTCCTGTTAAATAAACACTTGTATTCATAACATTTTTAAGGAATTTAATCAGCTCAATGAACTTATTCGCCGACCATCTGTTAGGAATTTTACCTGCACCCGCATGGATACCCACAAGAAGTTGCGAACGATGTATCCCATTTTTTTTGAAAAACTGTTTTACTCTCTGAATATCAGTTTGGTCGAAATAGATCTCTGCCTTATAATTTTTCGTATTTATTCCAAATGGTCTGACAATATCGAGTATCCGGTCAGCAACATTAGAATCCGGTTGTAAGCGCCAGTCAAGGTGAATTCGATGGTGAAACAGAAAAGAATATTTATTGACTTTACCTTCGAGGCTGGCGCATCCAATGGTAGTTTTTGATTTTGAGAGTCGTGCTAAGAGATTACTTGTGAAAGAAATTGACACTACTACCGGTACTATTGCTACATCATAACCAGAGCGTAAAACCCTGAGTAATTTCATCACTTCAAGCGGGCTAAAGAGCTTTTTTTTATTAAATACAAAAATTTGTTTAAGAAGGCGATTTTTTTCAACAGCATCTTTATTTTCCGGGCTTACAATTATTGTGATTTCAGCCGTAGGGTATTTTTCTTTAATTGCTCTGAGCAGAGAAGTACCAGCAATCATATCTCCTAATTGGTTGTGCTGGCGAACAATGAGGAATTTTTTGGGATTATCGAGAACTTTTTCTTTACTCTCAGGTACAGACAATAACCATTTGAGCAGTATTCTGATTAAGTCTTCCACCTTTCCGGAACCAGCCATATCACGATTTACTCCCGGAGGAATCCTTGTCTTTTATTTCTGTGAAATCAGCATCAATTATATC
>CAYTLQ010000054.1:0-11510 GCA_964438715.1 uncultured Ignavibacteriaceae bacterium | reverse complement strand
TATAGCCGGCTGAGAAAAATACTTTCTTGTTTTAGAACTCTATTTTTTTCTTTGTTTTTTCAACATAATCGAGTACCATCGCACTTGCAACGAAAACTGAAGAATAGGTTCCTATAATAATTCCAAAAAATAATGTAAAAGCAAAAGAACGAATAACTTCGCCACCGAAGATCAGAAGGATGGTAACAGTAAGCAAGGTAGTACCACCGGTAAGAATTGTTCTGCTCATTGTTTTATTAACTGCCATATTCATCAACTTCTCAAGTGATTCGTTCTTATGAAGTTTAATTGTTTCACGAACACGGTCGAATACAATTACGGTATCATTTATGGAGTATCCAATAAGAGTAAGAAACGCCGCTACAACCGTAAGGTTTATTTCAAGATTTAAGCCGGGAATGAGGTCGTAAAGTATCGCATATAAACCAAGGGTAATAAGTACATCATGGAAGAGTGCAAGCACAGCGCCTGTTGCAAAGATTACCTTATAACGAAAAGCGAGGTAAACGAGTATTCCGAGAAGAGAAAATATGATGGCTAGTGTTGCATCGTATTTTAACTCGTCGCCAACTTTTGGGCCAACAATTTCTACTCTTCTGATTTCAAACTTGTTGTCCGCCATCTTCATACGAAGGTTCTGTTTAATCCAATCAGAGATACCTATACGAATAATTACCTGTTTATTATCAATTTCCTCCGATACTGTACCTGCCTGAAATCCTGCAAGGAATAATTGTTCAGCAATAAACTTGCAAGTATCAGCATTTGCGAATTCATAAATTATCGAGCTATTCGATTTATCAACAACTTTTGGTGTGATACCCGGACTAATTTTATTTATTTCCGATTCAATTATAGCAACGACTTTAGGGTAAATATCCTGAGGAATTTCCTGAAGTTCGGTTCTGAGCAGAACACTTTTATCGCCACCAAAGGTTTTAACCTCCAGATCTCCAAGTCCAATACCGGAAACTATACCTCGAAGATCTGAGATATTTACCGGCTTAGCGAATTCTAACTCAAGTTCAGAGCCTCCTTTGAAATCGATACCAAATTCAAGACCTCTGAAAATGATACTCAGCATACCGAGAAGGAAGATTGAGATAGAAATCCCATAGAAGAGTTTTCTCCTCTTCATCCAATCAACATTTAATTTTTCAAAAATACGCATTCAAAAATTCTCCTTATTCTCTGCAATTAACCAAATGTAACTTTCATTCCTTTGTTCAGCATGTAGTCGGTAAGTACCCGAACCAAAACCAAAGCACTGAATAAACTGGTGATTATACCAATCATAAGAGTGAGTGCAAATCCCTGTATAGGACCCGAACCAAATTGATAAAGAATAACACCGGTAAGCATAGTTGTGATATTCGAATCGATAATAGCAGAGAGCGCTTTTGAATACCCGCTATCCACAGCAGCTCTTACAGTTTTTCCAATGGCAAGTTCCTCCCGAATACGCTCAAAAATAAGCACATTCGCATCAACCGCCATACCCATAGTAAGTACAATACCGGCAATACCGGGGAGCGTGAGCGTTGCCCTGAAGCCTGCGAGAATGCCGAAAATAAACAAAATTGTAAGAGCCAAAGCAAGTGCAGAAAGAGTTCCTGATTTCTGGTAATATATAATCATGAATATTGCTACGAGCAAATAACCAAAAATCATTGAGTTAGTACCCTGTGCAACAGAATCCTGACCAAGAGAAGGTCCAATCGTGCGTTCCTCGATAATTTCTACAGGAGCAGGAAGAGCACCCGCTTTAAGAACAATTTCCAAAAGTTTTGCCTCGTCCAGATTTGCCATTCCTTCAATCTGTGAACGGCCTCCGGTAATCTTTCCATTGATTACCGGTGCTGAGAACACTACGCCATCGAGCACAATAGCACAGCGTTTTTGTACATTTGCTCCGGTAATCCTTGCCCATTCAGTTGCACCTTCAGAATTCATCTCCATAGAAACTATAGGCGCAGAGGTTGTTGGGTCAAGGGTAGCAACAGCATTTGTTACAACACCACCGGTAAGCTCAGGATTTTTATTCAGAAGATAGAGGAAATAGAAATCCTGTCCCTGTGCACCTTTAATAGATTTTGCTGAAAAAGCGAATTCAACATTATTCGGTATAACTTTCTGTACATCGGGACGAGAGAGCATTTTCATTAATTTTTCACGGTTATTCGCTTCAACATACGCATCTGCAGTTCTGCCTTCCGGGTCGAGAAGTGCAATTGCAAAAAACGGATGTTCTTTCCTGAACTCTTCAGGCGTCATTTGTTTATTGGTTGTATCACTTTTCGCCGTGTCATCTACTGCTGATGTAGTATCATTAGAAGCTACAAGACTATCCTTTGCTGTTGCTGTAGTATCACCGGCTACTGTCGAATCTGTAGCTGTGGAGTCATCAAGATTCTTCCCCGCAAGTACTTCATCAATTTTTTTCATGATGTTGAAAGTAAACTCAGGATCTTTAACGAGTTTAAATTCTAACAATGCAGTTCCCTGTAACAACTGACGGGCTTCTTCTTCTTTAGCTATACCGGGCAATTCGATGATAATTCTGCGTTCACCCTGACGCTGAATCGAAGGTTCAGAAACACCATATTGGTCAATTCGGTTTCTGATAATTTCCTGCGCGCGGGAAACTGCATCTTCCGTCTGTTTCTTCAGTTCCTCAATAATCTGTTCTTCATCCTGCCGTATAGTGCCAAAATATTTACTGATGCGGATATTTCGTTCTTTTAATTTCCGAACAACTATATCAACAATCGGTTCTTCCGTTTTTGCTGCTTCGGCAGAGGCTTCTTTAATAATTTGTTTGTACACCGCATCGGGTTTTTCAGGAAGCTTTTCGAGAAGTTTTGCTGTGTTTACTTCAAGAACAATTCGCATACCACCCTGAAGATCGAGACCAAGTTTTATTCTCTTTAACCTATCCTCTTTTATTTTTGGGTCGGCAAGTTTGATACTGTCTTCTATACCCGAAAGAATTTTTAGAAGCTGATCTTCTCCAATGTTCGGGTTGGACTTTAAAATTTCTTTTTTCCTCTGCTCGAGTGTTTTAGTGATGTTTTGTGTATTCCGGTAATCCTGATATGTCGGGTACAACAAAATCAAACTAAGCACTGTAAATGCAAGGACGAGCACTACTCTAAACCAAATATCCTTCATAAAGGCAAATTACGGTAATTTAATTCTGAAAAAATAATTAAGATTTAAAGTTACAGGTATCTGGCCTGAAAGTCAATAAAAATATAGGGTTAGGGTTATACAAACGCAGTGATCGAAACCTCAAAAACAGGCCAAAAACGCTGTTTTATTTTCTTTTATAATTTAGCCTGCAACCGATTCAATTTTTTTCAACAGTAATTGTAATCTTTTGCGTTTTGTTTCTGATTCAATTCGCAGAATTCTTTCCCTGAGAATAGAGACAAATTCTTCTACATCTTTTTTCTTCACTATAGCGGATATACGCTTTGCATAAGTTGGAAATTGGTTATCGGGAGAAAAACGCAGAACTTCGAACAGCAAGTGAATAACTTTAAGATAGTACTTTTTATTTTGTGCAATTTGTATCATAACCCCCACAGAGTGATCGCGGGTTATAACAGTACCTTTTTCAGCCGCACTTATAATTTCAGGTAATTTTGTATAAAGCTCTGTCTGTCTCACTGATGCTATACTGTCCAATGCACACATTGCACCCCACACTATGCGGTTATCTTTATGTTTCAGAAGACTTATAAAAACTTTACTATATTCTGCTATTAAGTTTGGCTCTCTTACTCCAATCTCATAAAGGGTTTTGATGATGTCACCGCGAATATTTCGGTTATTATTGTGTATGTTCTCAATTAACACCTTTATCGCATGAGTATCTCTCTCCGCAACAATCTTTTCCGCAAGAGCTTTGTTTGGAGCTTCATTTCGAATTCCACTGGAGAATGCAAGTTGTGAGAGAACATCTTGCATCAATTTTGTGATTTTTCTTTATGCAGAATAAACCTCACATCTTTTTTTTCCAGAACTAATTTTCGTTTATCGAACCGCTCCTCAGTTTCCTGATCTTTCAAAATTACTCCCAGCCCAATAAGTGTAGTCACTTCTTCGAGAACAGCTAACTTAATCTTTGCTGAGGTTTCTGAATCGAATACACCATTTTTTTCCTGCCTGATAATATGCTGAATAAGATTTAGCCCTTTTGCTAATGATTCCGGATTTCTGTCAAATTCTTCAGGAGAACGGAAACGGACTTTTTGCCAGTATTGAAGACAAAAAGTTTTCATCAGCTCAATAACCTTAAATCCACTTTGTACTCCTATAAGAAAATCACTTCCGGAATCCATGTAACTTATTGTGAGTTTTGCCCCTTTATCCTCTATGATTCTTGCAATATTGTAATGAAGATGATGAATCGATTTCAGTATCGAAACCAACCGTTCAGGATGTAAGCCAGAATTGTCGTAATCTATTATTTCAAATTCTATAACTCTTTCGTTCTCACCGGAGGCTGATGTTTTTTGTTTACACAAATGTGTATCCAGAGTTGATTGAAATGCTAACATTACTTTAAGATTAGAAAGAAAGGACTGAAAGACAGAAAAATTTTGGGCTACTCCCGTTATGCCGGCAGTATCTGCCTGAGTATTCAGTATTGTCAGCATTGAAGAAAGCATCCGGGGATTAAACACTTCTGATATTCCAAGTGAGTCAACAATCGTTTTTGACTCTGGATTTTGTTGAAGGGCATAATACCCCTCTCTTGATTCGAATATTAGCGATGCAATATCCGATTTTAAGTCATCGGTTATTTCTTGATTTGATGAAACATCAAGCAATGGAGATATCTTTGACATAAGCTCAAAAACTTTCAGTCGTTTTATTATCTCGTTCAGTTGACGAACAAATTGTATTGATTGCATTGTACTTTATTCTTTTAATATAAGACAGGGGTAATTATTGTTCTAAAATTAATCAGCCTGCATCTGAGAAACAAACTCAGGACAGTTGCTGGCAATCAAGAAAAAACAGAGAAACAAATTATTACGCCAGCTATCGTAACAGCATCAGTTTTATGGTTTTTTGTCTTATCCCGGATTTTACTCTCAGCAGATAAACTCCCGAGGGTAAAGGATCTCCGCTGTAATGAGCACCTCGCCAGGAAAAACGATTTTTCCCATTTGAAATCAAAGTTTCTGACTTAAATACCTGTTCGCCCGTAGTTGTAAAAATATCCATATTATATTCAGTGCTCTCAGGAAGTGAAAAAGTGACATTCACCTCCGGATTAAATGGATTGGGATAGGCTTCTAATTCGAAATTCATGCTTTTGATAATTTCATCTATAAGATGAGTTGTTGTGCCCGGAATAAATTTTTTCAGCATTAAGTCGGTTGTTGCACGCCATAACCCCCAGCTATGTCCTTCCGGCAATTCAAGCCATGAAAAATCATATCCTTTACCAATTAATATATCTCTGAAATTACGCATATTTTGGTAAAGTGACTCATAAGTACCCCACACAGAATAATAACGGATATTTTTTTTAGGACCGTTAGTGATGAGATTAAAGACCTCGTAACCGTTTGGCTGAAAAGCTCCGGAGTGAATACCACAGTTTCCGAATAATTCGGAATAATTATAAGAAATCAGAGCTGATATATTACCCCCGTACGAGTCGCCCAAAATCACCCGCGATGATGGCTGTGGATTTGTTTTATAGAGAGAATCAATATACCTTACTAATTCAGTGGCGAAAAATTGACTGTACTTATTTCGGAGCGCACCGGCATACTCATTATTTCTGTTGTTTGGCTTAACAAAAATTCCAATGCACGGCTGAATAAGATTACTGTCAATAAGATTATCCAGCATATTGATCGAACCGGCCAGATCGATATATTCAAATCCATC
Organism: uncultured Ignavibacteriaceae bacterium; assembly: GCA_964438715.1. Taxonomy (GTDB): domain Bacteria; phylum Bacteroidota; class Ignavibacteria; order Ignavibacteriales; family Ignavibacteriaceae; genus CAYTLQ01. The sequence goes on along the minus strand of CAYTLQ010000054.1, from coordinate 5,597 downwards.
CTGAAAATATACTGTGGGATAAAGAGTATTCCCCGTCGGTGTATATCCAGGAGGAAGATAAATTTTTATCGAATAGTACGAACCCGTACTAACGCTGTAAATAGATCTCGATTCAACTGTACCGTGAGGTATTCCCGCACGATATGTTATTTCCCATGGCTGAATATATCCCGGCATTGCAAGCTCAGAATTTGGTCCGAACCCACCGGCACATGTCCGTGGGTTGAGAGGATCTAGTATCCAGTTAGTGCCATTGAGAACAATTTTATAATCAAGTCGGGCATTAAATTCAAATTGTTTGCTAAAGTACCAGAAATTCGTACCCCATACCTTTGTCATCTGATAATTTGTCTGCCAGCTATTAAAGTCCCCTGCCAATACTGCAGAAGAAACATTTCCACGATATACGAAATTCGCCACACTGCCTTCTACATAAGGAAAGCCATTCGACTGATTTGCAGAAATAAAACTGTCTATCGAATTTTTCTTTTGAACGGAATCACTGGTGATATTAAGGTAGGTGATGAAACTCTGAAATGATTGTTGCGAAAAAATACTTCCTTTAAGAAGAAATACGAGAATAATAATTGTGAGGCATTTTTTCATAAACGATGGTACTATCAAAGTAAAAAAAACAACAATCATTTTTCCCCTCGCAAACTGAGCGCCGGTGTAGAAGCGCTCAGAATCTAATGAAACTGCTTAAATGAAATAATATATTACTCATCTTTTATCGGAGTATTAAGTACCTTTAGAAAAAACTTCACTGTAAAGAACAATATCACTCCCCAGCTTACCAACATCATTATTAAGCCAGATGTACTCATTTTGAGTCCTCCTTTTTCTTCCATGCTTTATGTACAAGAAGAGCGATTCCAGCAAATGTTAATACTAAAATAAATCTTGTAAGGTCTTTGACAAATTCCGGAGTTGGTTGGCCATCTTTAAACCAGATGTATTCTTTACCCACATGGAATACAACACCTATTACGCTATCGGAAGCCAGAGGCCATCCTCCCCCACTTAATAACTGATTGAATGCAATAGTCCATTCCGTTGATGGTTTAAATAAGGCTCCGATAAATATGAGAGAGATAAAAACCGGTGTTACATATTTAATTACAAATTTGAAAATCAATGGCACTTTCATATCAGCGCCTCGTGTAATTTCATCCCACCCTTTGTCAATTCCAAAAAAGTATGCGAATATAATTATCTCCATCCAGGCAAATACTACAAGAGAAAAAGTTCCTGTCCAGAAATCAAACTCATCGAAAGCACCACCGGGATAAAGCCAAACACAAAGGAAACCGAGAAGAAAAGTTACTAAACCAAACTGAACAGCGCTTTTTACTCTTGAAATCCTGAACTCATCTTCAAGAAATGCCATAATTGGCTGGCCCATTGCCAGCGAGGAAGTTATGCCAGCGAAGAAAAGTAATCCAAACCACATTGCGCCCGCAATTGGTGCAAACCATCCCCAGTTATTGAAAAGTGTCGGGAGTGTAAGAAATCCTAGTCCGAATCCGCTTCCACCAGCTGTTGCCGCCTGAACAACATTTAGTCCAAGATATGCTGTTGCAATCGGTATCAGTATTGAGCCACCAAGCAAAACTTCAACAAATTCATTCATCCAACCCGCTGAAGCGGCATTCAGAGCTATATCCTGTTTTTCTTTTACATACGCCGCATAACAATGTATAGAACCCATACCAACAGAGAGAGTAAAGAAAATTTGACCCGCAGCAGCTAACCATGTTTTCGGATTTGTTATACCATCAAAGTTTGGTTGCCAGACAAAGTTCAATCCGTTTAATGGACTCTCTACTACACCAGGGCTATCTGTACCGAGTGTTAGTCCTTTTATTGCGAGCACTATTCCAAAGAGTATTAGCAGAGGCATTCCTATTTTTGCCGCTAATTCAATACCTTTTACCAACCCTCGTGAAAGTATCCAGATGTTTAAAACGAGTGTTACCACAAACCAGAAGAAGGCTTCCATTGGCAGTGCGAAAATACTGCTTTCATGAATGCCAAGATATTGGGGAAAAAATTCCGTTGGTTTTATTGAAGTGAATGTACCAAATAACGAGTGAAAGACATAAGAAAGTGCCCAGGATTCTATATAACAATAATACGCGGCAACTGTTATGTTAGTGAAAAGTCCGAAAACACCGATATATTTAAATAACTTGTTTTTACCAAGTACATCAAACATACCCGGTGTAGAATGGTGACCATATCTACCACCGTGCCTTCCAATTGCCCACTCTACCCACAATAAAGGAATACCCATTAATAGAAATGATATAAGATAGGGTATTATAAATGCCCCACCACCATTTGCCGCGGCCTGAGCCGGAAATCGTAAAAAATTACCAAGACCCACTGCATTTCCTGCCATGGCGAGTACTAAACCTACACGGCTACCCCAGGATTCTTTGTGAACGGACATATTTCACTCCAATGAAAAGAAAAAATTGACCAATTGAGGTTCTTGAAACATTTGAATTGTAGAACACTTCAAAATACTAAATGTCCTTGTATAATAAAATAATTTCTTCAGACAGGGATTACTGAAAATTTTCAAATCTCTTTTCACCTCTCTTCGGTTAACTCAGATTCAAGGTTCTGATTCAGAACTAATTCTCCCTCCCACCGCGCCATTACCGCTGAAGCAAGACAATTACCAACAAGATTTACCGTTGTTCGTGCCATATCCATCAATTCATCTACTCCAAGAATAACCGCTACTCCTTCAAGAGGTAAACCAAAAGTTACCAGCGTCCCCGAAAGTATTACCAGAGATGCTCTGGGAACAGCGGCTACTCCTTTACTTGTAAGCATCAAAGTCAGCATTATTATTGCCTGCTGTTCCCATGAAAGATTTACCCCTGCCGCTTGTGCCACAAATATCGATGCAACCGCTAGATAAAGAGTAGTTCCGTCTAAATTAAAAGAATAACCTGTTGGTAATACAAAGGAAACTATTCGTTTTGGAACCCCAAATTTTATCATCTGTTTCAGTGCATCTGGCAATGCTGCATCTGATGAAGTTGTTGAAAATGCAATTAATGCAGGTTCCTTCACTGCTTTGAGAAATGCCCTAAAGGGTATTTTTGCTATAATCATAACCGGTACAAATACAAGCAGAATAAATACAATTAAAGCCCCGTATAATGTTAAAACAAGTTTACCAAGATTTATAAGAATAGAAAGTCCGCTATGTCCAACTGTATATGCAATAGCTGCACCTATACCAATCGGAGCAAATTTCATCACTATTCCTGTGAACTTGAACATCACCTCCGAGAGGCTGTCACAAAATCCAACCATTGTATCCCGATGTTTTTGAGGAACCTGAGTAATTGCCACAGCGAACAGTATAGAAAAAAAGACTATTTGAAGTACATCATTAGCCGCAGCAGATTCAATGAAGCTTTTTGGCACTATATGTTCAAGTATGCCTTGCCATGTTGTTGGAGCAGTTGACGGCGTTATGTTTGCTGTAGAGTCAGTCTTCAGGCTTACTCCTGCTCCAGGCTGTGTAAGATTAACGGCAACCAATCCTATTACCAGGGCTAATGTAGTTACCACTTCGAAGTAAATAAGTGATTTTAGCGCAAGTCTCCCGACTTTTTTTAAGTCATCGGTATGCCCTGCAATTCCTACCACTAATGTACCAAAAAGTAAAGGTACAATAATGGATTTAATCATCCGCAGAAATATATTAGACAGAACTTTCAGGTTTTGTGAGAACTCCGGGAATAACCAGCCAATAAAAACCCCGATAATCATTGAGATTAATATCCACTGCGTCAGATTAATTTTCTTAATTACTCGCCACATACCAGCCTGTGAAAATGTTATAAACTGTTTATTTACAAATTTAGAATTATTTTCTTTTCCTACTACAGATTATTTTATTACTTACTTTCTATAATTTACCTTAGAGAATTCCATTTCTCGTAAGTTTTTTAAATTTTTCGTAGAAACCTAACTGAAATAACTTAAACATAATTATTATTGTCTTTCTCTATTCGGTGAATTCCGTTATCTTAGTTGGACAAATTTTTTACATCAATACTGGACTATTATTATTACTCTATCGAATCTAACACCTGATTGGCGGGAAACTATTAAAAAATATCAACGATCACACACCGGTAAAAGTGTTTGGCAGTTTCTCAATTCTATTCTTTCTTATGCCGCCCTTTATTACATTATGTTTTTAAGTCTTGAGTGGTCTTACTGGATTACTCTTTTACTTTCGGTATTTGCGGCAGGTTTTCTCGTACGAATCTTTATTATACAACACGACTGCGGTCACGGTTCATTCTTTTCCTCCCGAAAAATTAGTGACTTTGTTGGTATGTTTTGCAGTTTTTTTACTTTAACACCCTACCATTATTGGAAACAAAGTCATTCAATTCATCATGCCAGTGCCGGTAATTTGGAACTTCGTGGTATTGGTGATATTTATACGATGACTGTTGCAGAGTATCTGAGCCGTCCTTTATGGAAAAGATTTTTGTATCGGCTTTATCGGAATCCGTTTGTTCTTTTTGTGTTTATACCAACAATATTATTCGTCATTCTTTACCGGTTTCCAATAGCCCGCTCACGATCTCTGGCGCCTACCTATCCTAGTATATTTTACACCAATGTCGCGCTGGTAGCTTTCTATGGCATTTTAGGTAGTGCTTTTGGTTTTTCCAAACTGCTCATGGTTCAGCTTCCTATTACCATAATTGCATCATCAGTTGGCACATGGCTTTTTTATATTCAACATCAGTTTGAGGAAACATACTGGGCAAATAATACTTCATGGGATTATACGATGGCGGCACTGAAAGGCAGTTCGTACTACCGTTTGCCAAAAGTGTTACAGTGGTTCACTGGTAATATTGGTTTTCACCATATTCATCACCTGAGCCCGAAAATCCCAAATTATGTTCTGGAAAAATGTTATAAAGAAGTACCTTTTCTTCAAAAGGCGCCAACTCTTACACTCTGGAGCAGTATCAGGACTGCTGCATTAAGTCTTTGGGACGAAAATCAGAAAAAACTTGTGAGCTTCCGGTTCTTGAAACGACTACGCATTGGATTAGAATAAACAGGCTGCTGGGTACTGAACTGAAAAAAAATTGTTATCTCTGTTGAAAATTATACAATCAGTCATTATATTTGTATGTACAAACATATGAAAAACGAGAAATCAAAAGCATCGTGTCTTAACGGTTGTCTTTACCACACAGTTAACAGTTTTTCGCGTGTCTTATCCAAACATGCTGAAGAACAGTTTGCACGGACAGGGCTTTCTCCTTCCCTCGCTTTTACTTTGATGATTGTTAACAACAATCCCGGTATTAGTCCTAAAGAACTTGCAGTGGAATTGGAAATGGCTCCCTCAACGGTAACCAGATTCCTCGATTTTTTAGAGCTTAAAGGATTTATTCAGCGCACTGCAGAAGGAAAAGTAATTCATGTTTTCCCTACCGAGAAAGGTCGCGGGCTTCAGAGCACTATTCTTGAATGTTGGAGAGATTTATATGGAGTATTTATTGATCGGATGGGGAAAAAGAAATCCGTTGAAC
>CAYTLQ010000053.1:0-8397 GCA_964438715.1 uncultured Ignavibacteriaceae bacterium | reverse complement strand
AATTGTTTAATAATGTCATCCCCTCGGGATTTATATTTGGTTTTGTGTAAATCTGTGCTATAAATATGTCATCCCTTCAGGATTGTGATGATGCGTTTAGAACCTTAGGCTAAACATATTACATCCCATCATGATTGATTTGCCATTTCATACGAATGTATGTGTGGCATTAAACCCGAAGGGTTGGAATTATTTTAGAATAATCGTCAAATACCCAAACAAAACCCTGAAAGGGTGATATAATTATGGCATCGTCCGTTAGCTAACGGACCAACGGATCCTATGACGAAATTGAAGGTTTGATAGCAAGTCAATTGTTTAATAATGTCATCCCCTCGGGATTTATATTTGGTTTTGTGTAAATCTGTGCTATAAATATGTCAGCCCTTCAGGATTGTGATGATGCGTTTAGAACCTTAGGCTAAACATATTACATCCCATCATGATTGATTTTCCATTTCATACGAATGTATATGTGGCATTAAACCCGAAGGGTTGGAATTATTGTAGAATAATCGTCAAATACCCAAACAAAACCCTGAAAGGGTGATATAATAGTGGCATTGTCCGTTAGTCCGTTAGCTAACGGATTAGCCAACGGTTCTCAGATTTGCGATTAGAGCAGTTTATTTTTGTCCAATTTGTCATACACCCAAAAATTATTGCAATTAATCGAAAAAAAATGTAATATGGAAACTAAATAAACCAATTTAGTTTCTATGTCGCAAACTGAAGAAGATAAAATACTTAATTACTGTATGGTAAAATTTTTGAAAGAAGGTTTTGCCAAAATCTCAATGGATGAAATAGCATCTGAACTTGCAATCAGTAAGAAAACAATATATAAGTATTTTCAATCGAAAGATGAACTTGTTGAAAAATCAGTATTCCGGATGCTGAATACAGTAGCGGGAGAGATAAAGGAAATTACAGAGTCAGATTCAACAAGTTTACAAAAAATGGATAAAGTCGTCAGTACTCTCGCAAATGCTGTTAATACAATCGATTCAAAATTTTTTAATGATGTAAGATTTAAGAATCCGCTTTTGTGGAAGAAATTAGATGAGTTCAGAACCGGAAAACTACGACTTTACATTGGTAAAATATTGGAACAGGGGAAAGAGGAAGGAAATGTCCGACCGTATCCTCCTGAATTTCTCTTGCAGATATTTATTTCTACAGTGAGAGCGATTCTTAATCCGGAATTTTTGCTCAACTTCCGCCACTCATACTCTGATACAGTGAAAATGACAGTGGATTTTTTAATGAATGCTATTATGACAGAACAGGGAAGGACAGTTTATAATCAATTACATAAGGAATTTAGCACATGAAATTACAGGTGATTCTTGCAGTAATGGTAATAATTGTTGTATTCGTTTCATGCAATGAATCAGGTGATAAAGAAAAAATTACAGCCACCGGAACAATTGAAGCGAAGTATGTAACGCTCAGTTCTAAAACTCCCGGAGAAATAAAGAAGATAAATTTTGAGGAGGGAAGTGTAGTAAAAGCCGGTGATACACTGCTGATTTTGGATAACGAAAATCTGCGACTCCAACTGAATGTTGCCGAAGCAGGTGTTGAATTAGCAAGAGCACAGTATGAACTACTAATTAATGGTTCACGAAAGGAAGATATTGAACAGGCAGAAGCAGTATATGCACAGGCGCTTGCAAATTTTCATCAGGCTGAGAACGATAAAAACAGGTTTGAATCTTTACTCAAATCGCAATCCGTAACTCAGAAACAGTACGATGATATTGTTTTGCGATATGTTCTAAGTAAAGAACAACTACAAGCGGCAGAACAGAACCTGAAGAAAATGAAGAATATTGCACGCCCTGAAGAATTGAAGCAAGCCAAAGCCCGATTAGATCAGGCTATTGCCAATGCAGAACTGATTCGAAAATCAATTAGGGACACTTACATCATTTCGCCGATGGATGGCACTGTTTCAAAGCAATATGTGGAACAGGGTGAAACTGTCGGACAAATGGCATCCTTGCTTAAAGTCTCAAACCTTCAGGAAGCCGAAATTACAGTTTATATTCCCGAAGAGGAACTGCCATATATTAAAGTTGGAGATAAGGCTGACATCTTTCTGGATGCCGGCGGAAATACAGCGGCTAAGGGTGAAGTAATATTTATATCTCCCGAAGCAGAATTTACACCGAAAAATATACTTACGAAAGATGAGCGGGTGAAGTTGGTATTTGCTGTCAGGTTACGAATACCAAACGAAAAACAATTACTAAAACCCGGACTTCCTGCTGATGTACAGTTTTTACTAACAAAAAATCAATAAAACGAAATTTCAATGGATAATATTATTTCATTGAAGCAGGTTGAAAGAAATTTTGGAGAGGTTAGGGCTGTTCGTGGGGTATCATTTACTATCAGACGAGGCGAATTATTCGGATTGGTTGGTCCTGACGGAGCGGGAAAATCTACCACTATCCGTATGTTATGCGGATTGATTAGACCGGGAGCCGGCTCGGCAGAAGTGCTGGGTATGGATACTGTTAAAAGTAAAAAAACAATACAGCAAAAAATTGGTTATCTCTCCCAAAAATTTAGTTTGTATGGTGACCTTACAATAGATGAAAACATAGAATTTTTTGCCGATATTCATCAGGTTAAAGACTACAGCAAACGAAGAGAAGAGTTATTGGAATTTACCCGTTTAAAGCCATTTCGAAAACGATATGCCGATAAACTTTCCGGTGGAATGAAGCAAAAACTTGCCTTAGCCTGTAGTTTGATTCATAAACCGGAAATATTATTTCTGGATGAGCCGACAACGGGAGTTGATCCTGTTTCTCGTCGGGATTTTTGGAAAATTCTCTCGGGATTAAGCGGGGAGAATATCACTGTTGTTATGTCAACCCCGTATCTTGATGAAGCAGAAAGATGTCACCGCATTGCATTAATGCATAAAGGAAAAATTCTGAAAATAGGCTCACCGAAACAAATAAAACACGAGACAGGAATTCGTACTTTGGAAGTAGTAACCGATGATATAAAATCGGATGCACCAAAAATTAAGACTTTATTAAATGCAGATGTTCAATTGTTCGGTGACAGAATACATATAATTATAACCGAGCCGGATATTTCGGTGAATGAGTTTGCAGAGAAAATAATCTCAGCAGGAATTCATCTCATTGATTACAGAGAAATGACACCCTCACTTGAAAATGTGTTCATTCATGTGGTTCAATCAGGGGGTAATTATACATGAGCGTTCAGAGTAAAAATGAAAATTACCGCTTGGGAAATTCGGATTCGGCTATTGAAGTTTATAAGCTAAGAAAAGAGTTTGGCAGTTTCGTATCGGTAAACGATATAAGTTTTTCAGTACGAAAAGGTGAAATTTTTGGATTTCTGGGCGCTAATGGCGCCGGTAAATCTACTACAATTAAAATGCTTTGCGGTATCCTTGAACCAAGCGCCGGTGATGCAATAGTAGCAGGATATAGCATCAAAACTCAGCCTGATCAGGTCAAAATGAATATCGGGTATATGTCGCAGAAGTTTTCCCTCTATAACGATCTTTCAATCGGGGAAAACATCGAGTTTTTTGGAGGTATTTATGGTCTTGATAATCAGGAATTGAAAAAGAGAAAAGAGTGGGTGCTTGAAATAGCCAATCTTAAAGGACAGGAAAAAACGCTTACCGGATCTCTGCCGGGCGGAATTAAACAGCGGTTAGCAATAGGTACTGCAGTAATACATAAACCCGGAATTGTATTTCTCGACGAACCAACAAGTGGAGTGGATCCAATTTCAAGAAGATCTTTTTGGGATTTGATAAATCAACTTTCTGCCGAAGGAACAACTGTTTTTGTGACCACGCATTATCTGGAGGAAGCAGAGTATTGCAATAATATTGTACTGATTGACAAGGGCGGTATTGTTGCCGGCGGTACACCAAAAGAACTTAAAAACGATTTTCTGAAAAATCCTATACTCGAGCTCGAATGTAATCAGCCAATAAAAGCAATGCAGTTACTCGAAAGAGCAGATTGTATTATTGATATTTCCTTATTCGGTAACAATCTGCATCTAAGTGTTTCCGAAAGTGAAAATGCTTCTCAACGCATACTTGAGATTCTCTCTCAGGATGCAACATTAGAAATAATCCGGCTGGAAAAGATCGTTCCAACGCTTGAAGATGTTTTTATATCACTGCTTGAGAGTAAAACTCAATGATTAGTTATCAGAGACTCAAAGCGCTGGTGAAAAAGGAATTTAAACATCTTCTTCGAGATATCAGGATGTTATTGATATTATTACTTTTTCCCGCTTTCCTGCTGATTATTTTCGGATATGCTGTAAACTTTGATGTTGAAAATATCCAGATTGTCATTACAGATCGGGATAATTCAGAGCTGACAAGAAAAATAATACAGCAGATTGAGAATAGCAGATATTTTCACTTTAAGGGGGTTGTGCACGATGAAAAAAATATTAAAGAAATACTTGACGGTAAAATTGCACAATGTGTAATCGTATTTCATGAGGATTTTTCTAAAAACTTTTATGCCGGAGAGAGAGCTGTTATTCAGGTTCTTATTGATGGGGTTGATGGAAACACAGCCTCTATCATACAAAACTATCTCGGTGCATTCTCTGCAGAGTTCGGTAATAAACTCACACTTGAACTAATGTCATTAAAGGGCGTAAAGCACTATCGCCCATTGGATGTCAACACCCGCTTCTGGTATAATCCTGAACTTAAAACTACACGATTTTTAATTCCCGGACTTATAGGAATGATATTGGTTATTACCGCAGTTGTAAGTGTGGCGCTTACTTTGGTGAGAGAAAAGGAACGGGGAACTATGGAGCAGATAAATGTTTCGCCAATAAATCCGTTTGAACTGTTAGTAGGAAAATCGCTTCCATACCTCCTTCTTGCTCTTTTCAACGCAGGGATAATCCTCGTAACAGGTTATTTCATTTTCGATGTTCAGGTAAGAGGAAGTTTGGTACTACTGTTTATTACGACACTGGTTTTTCTTTCCGCCGCTATTGCACTTGGAATTTTAATTTCAGCCGCATCAGATTCACAACAGGTCGCCTTCATGGTAAGTACTATGGTATCTCTTTTACCTTCTGTAATTCTCAGCGGATTTATTTTCCCAATTGAAAGTATGCCGGCAGTTCTGCAGATAATAACCAACATTACACCTGTAAAATTTTATATTGTCATTCTCAGGGCAATAATACTGCGGGGTGTCGGATTGGAAGCATTCTGGGATCAGGTTATCTATCTTTTGTTATTTGCAACTGTATTGTTAATAATTGCCTCAGTTGTACTCATCCGAAGGGAGAAAAACAGTTAATATGCGGCTCATATTTCACATTATAAAAAAGGAATTTGGTCAGTTTCGCCGGGATCCCAAAATGTTTGGAATTACTCTGGTTGCCCCTGTTATGCAGCTTATATTTCTTGGTTATGCGGCAAATCTCGATATAAATTCCGTCAGGTTAATAATACTTGATAAAGATAAGAGTAATGAAAGTCATGCTGTTATAAACAGTTTTGATGGTTCGGAATTTTTTGAACAACCTTTGATAGCGGAAAATGATAAAGAAGTAACCGAATACCTCGAAAACGGAAAAGTAATTGCCGCCGTTGTCATACCGAAATATTTTGAAAAAAATCTGGAACGAAAGGAAACAGCGAGTGTACAAGTTTTACTGAATGGTTCGGATGGAAATACTGCCAACATTGCGGCAGGCTATATTTCTTCGGTACTTGCAACATACTCAAAACAAATAATGGCCGAATACCTTGCCATGCATGGCATTCAGAAATTACCTGTCGGGCAAATAATTACTGAGCCCAGAGTGTGGTACAATCCTGAACTTCGTACCAGATATTTTATGGTGCCCGCGATTGTTGGGCTTTTGCTGAGTGTAATAACATTATTGCTTACATCGTTGGCAATTGTGAAGGAAAAAGAATTAGGTACTCTTGAACAATTAATTGTAACCCCCATAAAACCGGTTCAACTGATTATCGGAAAACTGATTCCTTTTGCTATTCTTGGTTTTATCGCTGTATTCCTTGTTCTTACGGGGATGCGATTCATTTTTGATATACCTGTAAGAGGGAGTGTTGTGTTTCTCTATTTTTCATCGTTTTTATATATCCTTTCCACTCTTGGATTAGGACTGTTTGTTTCCACAATATCCAAAACTCAACAACAAGCAATGATGATAGCGGTGTTCGTAATATTAATGCCAATGGTGTATCTTTCAGGCTTTGCTTTTCCGGTGGAAAATATGCCCACGATAATACAAATTATCAGCTATGCTGTACCATTAAAATATTTTTTGATAATAATAAGAGGAGTTATACTAAAGGGACTTGGTTTTTCTGATTTGTGGATGGAGGCAGTAGTTCTCTTTTTCATCGGATTTCTTATTTTAGTTCTTAGTTCGTTAAGATTTAGAAAGCGCCTTGAATAAATACCGAGTTCTTAACCGGAAAGAAATAAATGATGTTTTCGAATGGGATGTGAAAAACTGGTCGAAGTCAATTTCATTCTGGCAACAACACACAAATAGTTTATCCGGTAAAAAAGTGCTTGCCGTTGGCGAAAACAAAGGAGGATTGTCTCTTTATTTTGCGCTTCAGGGATGCAATGTTCTCTGTACCGATCTCAATGGCGTGCAGGACTCGGCAAAGGAAAAACACGCAAAGTATAATCTTGCCGGATTAATATCTTACGATTCAGCAAGTGTACTCAATCTGCCATATAAAACAGCTTCTTTCGATATCGTTACATTTAAATCGGTTCTCGGTGCGCTTCGTACAAAAGAGGCACAGATTACTGCAATGAGAGAATTGCACAGGGTATTGAAACCGGGAGGATTACTACTTTTTGCTGAAAATCTAACAGCATCGTTCATACACCGGTATTTCAGGAAAAGATTTATTAAGTGGGCGGAATATTGGCGTTATCTTAATTGGAATGAACTCAATGAAATTTGCAGTATGTTCACCACAAATACATTTTATTCTGCGGGTTTCTTTGGAACATTTGGCCGTAATGAAATTCAAAGAAGAATTTTAAGTTTTCTTGATCTTTTGTTTGAGAAATTAATACCTGCCGGATACAGATATATTGTGTTCGGTATTTGCAAAAAATAATTTGAAAGAAAAAAACATGCAGGACTTACCCGAGCGTTATACAAAATTCAGAAATGAATATCCATCAGTCGCAGAGAAATATGAATCTCTGGGAAAAGAACTGAAAGAAGCTGGTCCACTCGATGCTAAAACAGCTGCGTTGGTAAAATTAGGAATAGCTATCGGTGCAGGTTTAGAAGGTTCGGTACATTCGCAAACCAGGAAGGCTCTGGATGCAGGCGCATCATCTGCCGAAATTAAGCAGTGTGCACTTCTCGCAATTACAGGTATCGGATTCCCTTCTTCTATGGCTGCTTTATCTTGGGTTGAAGATATTCTTGAAAATTAACGAGAAAAAACAACGTAAATTTTGCGGGGGAGTTTCTGCAAATTTCTGATAATAGAGATTACAACACAGGCACTGAGAGCACTATACTGCGATTGACAGCAATCTGGAGCTTTAGTGAGGCATTTTTAGGCGGTATTCTTCATGCCGTAAAGTTGCCCGTTACCGGTATCGTTATTGGTGGATTCGCGGCACTGATGATTTCATTAATTGGTTACAATACCCGCAGAAAACGGGATATTCTTGATGCTACACTTCAGGTAATTCTGATAAAATTTACCATAAGTCCGCATTCTTCATTAACCTCATATTTCGCTATATCAGTGCAGGGTATTTTTGGATTCCTTGTTTTTACTCTTATTCGTAAGGAAAAATTTGCCGCATTTTTAACGGCCTTATTTGCTCTTCTCTACTCTGCATCACAAAAGTTAATAGTGATGACAGTACTATTTGGTGTAGAATTCTGGGAAGCCTTCAATCGGTTTGGAAAGTATGTTACCAATGATACTTTTATGTCGTCAATTTATAAGGGCGAAATAAAATTTAGTTACCTGATAATTGGAGTATATCTTGCTTTCCATTTAGTTGCAGGTATATTCCTGGGAATTCTTGCAATCAGAATGCCGGTATTGATTGCCAGTAAACGCGAAGAATTGAAGGATACTCTTTCAACTATCAGTAGAAATTTTGCGCCCGAACAACCGGAACTACCAAAAAGGCGTTCGAAGTTAAGGAAATTTCTGCCTCATATATTAGCGATATGCTTTTTTTCTTTGACAATGATACTGCCTCAGGCCGGTGAGGGTAATCTCACTCAGCTTTTGTTTCTGATTGTAAGAGTGATATCTTACAATCAGAAACAAAAGCTGAGTGAGATTACCCTCACCGGCCTGAGGCAGTATCA
>CAYTLQ010000052.1:0-12577 GCA_964438715.1 uncultured Ignavibacteriaceae bacterium | reverse complement strand
TACCTATGTATTCATAATTATCAAAGGTTCTTATAGAAAATGGAATTTTATGATCCGGTTCGCCAAAGTATTTTGTATTTAGAAAGAAAGGCGCATACACAATAATATGTGCATCGGGCTTTGCAATACGATAGAGCTCCGTGACTGTTTTATGAAAACTTGCAAGATGCTCCAATACATGAGAACAATAGATTTCATCAAATGTATTTTCTTCAAACGGATAGGGGAATGTATCGATGTCGTGAATCATATTTCCCCCGTAATCAACTATATCAAGATTGATATAACCGGGCTTTAAATCTTTTCCGCATCCAAGATTAAGTTTCATAATCTCCTTCATGTCAGCTGTTATTGTTATCCGTGTATTCGTGGTTCATTTTTCAATGAGCTTATAATTTCTGCTTCCCTCTCGCAAAGAAATTTCAATCTCTCATCAACTTTATCTTCAGGCGCATAAAGTTTAGCAAGTTTTACAAAAGTTACATAATGGCCTGCTTCCGAAGTGCTGAGATCCCAATAAAATTTTCTCAACGCTTCATCAGGAAGATGCTTCCCAAGAATTTGTAATCGCTCACAGGAGCGCGCTTCAATTATTCCTGCACAAAGCAATCTGTCAATCATTCTTTCAGGTTCATTTTTATTGAGAAAAGAAAGTAGCTCCTTGACATACGGATCTCCGTCATCCCGATTCAATTTGAGATTTCTTCCAATCAGTATTTGTAATACAGCGCGGTAATGACCTATTTCCTCTTCAACCAGTTCACACATTTTTATACCGATATCGCTTTTGTCCGGATATGTGGAAAGTAAACTTAAACCCGTGGCTGCTGCTTTCTTTTCGCAATGTGCATGGTCAATCAGGATTAGGTCAATATTCTCTATTGCTGTCTGTATCCATTTTTCCTGAGTGTTGTTTAGGAGGCAAAGCATAATTCACTAAAAATATTTAAACAAACCGAAAGTTACATATTTTCAGTGAGGAATTCAGATTTGCCGCATACTTATTTTTTTACTGCAGGGTGTGGTAAAGGGATATTGCGTCTCATGACCTGAGCTTTGATAGTGCAATGTTTAATCGTTCAACAGCATTTTGTAAATTTTCCATTGATGTGGCATAGGAAAATCTGATAAATCCTTCAGCACCAAAAGCACTGCCCGGAACCGCAGCTATGTGTGCTTCATATAGGAGGTACATTGCAAAATCAAATGAGTTTTCAATCTTTAAAGTATCTGTTTTCAAGCCGAAAAAAGCGGAGATATTTGGAAATAAGTAAAAAGCTCCCTTCGATTTATAACATGAGATGCCTTTTATTTTGACTAATTCACTAAATAAATAATTTCTGCGCTTTTCAAACTCAATGCGCATTGCTTCAATTTCTTCCTGCGGACCTGTAATAGCCTCGAGCGCCGCATACTGCGATATTGAAGTAGGGTTCGATGTACTATGACTTTGAATTTTATCAATACCTTTAATCACGGGTTCCGGTGCAGCAGTATATCCTATTCGCCATCCGGTCATTGAGTAAGATTTTGAAACTCCGTTTACAAGTATCGTTCTTTGTCTCATTTCATCATTAAGCGATGGGAAACTGATAAAAGGCAAATTATCATAAACGAGTTTTTCATAAATCTCATCCGATAAAATGTAAAAATCCTTTCCGGCACAAACTTCTGCGAGGGAATGCAATTCATCACCGGTATATGTAGAACCTGTTGGATTAGACGGATTACACAAGATCAGCATTTTTGTACGCGGTGTAATAACCTTTTCGAGCTCTTCAGGCATTAGTTTGAACCCGTTCTCCTCCCTGGTCTCAACAATAACCGAGGTGCCATGCGCCAGCATAACCATTTCCGGATATGAGACCCAATATGGGGAGGGTATTATTACCTCATCATCTGTATATACAGTTGTATGGATGGCATTAAAAATACTCTGCTTCGCTCCGCACGACACAATAATTTCATTTAAACCATATTCAAGATTATTGTCCTTTTTTAATTTTTCTGCAATAGCTTTTTTCAGTTCAATTATCCCTCCGTTAAGGGTATAACGGGTTTTATTCTCCTGGATAGCCCTTATAGCAGCCTCTTTTATATTATTTGGTGTTGGTGCATCAGGCTCACCGACACTCAAATCAATTACATCAATTCCCTGTGCCTGTAACATTTTCGCCTCAGCCGCAACTTTCATTGTCGGTGAGGATGTAATTTTCTTAATCCGTTCTGAAATCAAACGATAATTTTCCTCTATTTCTGGGTTTTAAAAGGTAGTAGTAACACGACTTTCTTGTGCAATTTTAATAAAAAACTTTGATATTTCACAGGAAGAAACCGCTACCGGAAAATTGACCGTGAATTGTATCACTTTATCTCCCCTATGCTCTTAGTTGTTGTCCACAGATTAATGATATAGTGGTAATTTTATTTGCTTAATTGAGAGTATATTTCATTTTTAATTTAGCATTTGAGGATGAAATGAAAAGTAATTTATTCGGAAAAACAGGAATTTCGGTTTCTGTACTTGGTTTTGGTGCCGGACATATTGGCGGTAATAACTTGACGGAACAGGAGGTTTCTTATCTGTTAAATACACTACCCGATATCGGTATTACTCTAATAGATACGGCAAGAGGTTATGGACTTTCGGAAGAAAGAATTGGCAGGCATTTATCTCATAGACGCCCGGATATTGTTTTATCAACAAAAATAGGATATGGTATCCCCGGAGTCCACGATTGGACATACTCTGCCATTATTGAGGGCACACACACCGCACTGAAATTATTACAGACCGACTATATTGATATTGTTCATCTTCACTCCTGCCCGATGAATATATTACAGATGGGGGAGATTTATGAAGCATTATGGAAAATGAAGAGCGAGGGGAAAATACGATGTATAGCCTATTCGGGAGAAAATGAAGAGTTGGAATTTGCTGTACATCGAAATTTTTTTACTGCAATACAGACCTCCCTAAATCTTTTTGATCAGCGAAATATAGATGGCTTATGTATCAAGGCAAAAGAGTTCGGCATGGGAATTATTGCAAAGAGGCCTTTAGGTAACAGGCCCTGGAGATTTGAGCAATTGCCGGCAGGAGATTATTGCGAAGAGTATTGGCGAAGAATGAGAGCAATGAATCTTGACCTTGGTCCCGACCCTGATGACACGGCAATCAGATTTGCTGTTTTTCATACCGGCGCCGATACTGCGATAGCCGGCTCTGGAAAACCAGATCATATCAAAAAACTTGCAGAGAGTGTGGAGAAAGGTCCCCTTTCATCTGAAATTGTCTCTGAGTATAGAGAATTGTTCCGCAAATTTGATTCAAATTGGAGAGGCCAAATTTAGTTTCGTTAAGTCAGTAGTATCTATTTGTAGTTTTCTTCCTCATTGAGTTTTAGTGTTATAAATTTATTGTATTGTTCACTATGTGCTATGTGCACTTCTTTTAGTTTTTCGTTAAGAAAATTTCGATAATATTAGCGATAGATTTTTATTATCATTTTGAGTGAATTGATGTACACATAGTAAAAAAGCGGAGGGTAATTCCTCCGCTTTGCATGTTCAGCGCGTACACTAATGAATATTTACTACTGTGTTTCAGCTCTTATTTTTGATGAGGTGGTGGAGGCGGAGGCATCATTACCGGTGGTCGGCTATCGAGTACTAATCGCTGTTCGGCATTCAACATTTTCCTTATTTTCTGATTCATACTCTCCTGTAATTTAGCGATAGATGCTTTAACTGAGCTAATTTCATCAATTGTCGAATTAATCTTATCCATGTCGGCATTTTCTGCTGTTACCAAGGTTCTCAGCCTGGCTTCCAGCTCCCCGATTTTATTTTGCAGTGGCAGAATAGCTTTACCATTTTCCACCATTAGTAAATGAATTTGACTTCTCTGCTCTTCTGTTAGTCCGGGCAATGTCATATATCTGTCCATATGACCGGGCGGAGGAGGTGGATTTTTATCATCTTTATTTTTGGGTTGTCCGTAAATTGCCGTTACAGCAATTATCATTATTAGTGTTACAAAGAGCCTTTTCATTTTTTGTTCCTTTCTCTTTTAGGTTGTTTAAATTTTATTTCATTGGAGGTGGTCCATCCGGAGGAGGAGGAGCCGACTTTTCAATAAAATCCCTAAATATTTCTTTTTGCCTGTCATCGCAGAGATCTCTGATCTTCCGAAGATGTGTATATATGTACTCTTCTTTATTTGCCTGCAGTCGGGAAATATTAGCAATCCAGACACTGACTGAATCGGAATTCGGAGACTCACGAAATACTTCATTAATGAGCTTTTTCTTATTACTCCGTATTTCCAGATCATTCCGTAACATAAATGAACGATGAGCTTCCTGTATTGAGTGTAATTTTTCTGCCTGTTGCTCATTCAACTCCAGTATATGTATAAGTCCCCTGAAAACATCAGCTGGCGGTGGAGGTGGATTTGGCTTATCCTTTTTTAGCAGGGTAAACCACATCACCCCTATTGTTGCGGCATTGAGAATAAAAAACACAATGACAATTACTGAGAGTAGTTTATTTTTTGTTAAATAGTCCATTACTGCTCCTGATAAGTATTTTCAAAATTATCCGACATTCCAAACTCTTTTCTGAAATTTTCTCTCAAATCATTTATACTGTTATTATTGTTCGCTGATTGTTTCTGAAAATACACTAATGTGAATACATTAAGTAGTATCAATAAAAACAAAAATGCGGGCTTTAGTATTGCGTTACGGTTCACAATAGTGCGTTGAGACTTCAGGGAAGTAATTTCATTCACTATTTTTTGATGAAGCAATGGAGAATATTCCTGATACTGCGTATCAAGTTCTCCGAGCAAATCATTTAATGAATGTTTAAATCGTAATTGTTTTTTCATCTTCCATCCTCATACTCAATACAATATTTTTTTGCATAATTTTTTAGGTTCATCATACCTCTGCTAATCAACGATTCCACAGCAGACTCAGAAGTATGAAGAATATCAGCAATTTCTGACAGTTTGAAACCTTTAATTTTACTTAATATAACTGCGGCTTTTTGCGATACAGGCAACATTTCCAGTAAATCCTCCAAAAGCGCTCTCCGCTCCATAAGTTCAGCGGAAATATCCGGCCGCTCTTCGTTAAATGCTTCCACCCGGTTTACTGCGCTTTCAATCCCCAATAATTTTTTTACTACACCCAGTCTTTTTTTTCTTTGTTTCGACTTTAAAAAATCAAGTGATGTTGTTACAGCAATCCGGTAGAGCCATGTTCCCATTGAGCACTCACCCCGAAATGAGTGGATATTTTTATATGCTTTCACGAAAACTTCCTGCGTAAGGTCTTCTGCATCTTCTTTTTTCCGAACAAAACCGAAACAAACTGCATATACCCTATGTAAATGTTCACTAACGAGAACATTAAAACTCAGTTCATCAAAATCTGTCATGCCGTTAGTGTTGTAAGTAATTTCTTCTTCATAACTGTAATATTAGACGACATACCTTTCCAAATCCTTCGGTGTTTCAAATAATTTTATTATTTTATGCATCAAATATTTAAATTTTAATAATTTTGGTATCAAATTGAACAATCAAAACCAAAATATCACTTCTGCGGCGCTTATCATAGGTCTGGCAAGAACAGTAAACCGAATCGAGAACCTGCTTTCTGCTTTAATGGAACCACACGGCATAACTCTGCAACAGTATAATATTTTGCGCATACTACGCGGCGCCGGAGAGCCTCTTCCAACAATGGAAATCCAGAATAGAATGATACAGCAAACTCCCGCAATAACCAGATTAATTGACACTTTAGAAAAGAAAAACTTCGTTTTACGAACCCGGTCAAAAGGCGACCGCAGGCAGATTTACATAGAGATTACCCCTGAAGGAAAGAAATTTGCAGAAGCCCTTAAGCCAAAACTTGAGAGCCTTGAAGATGAAATTGCAGGATGTTTGGGAAATAAGGATAAGGAAAAAATGCACAAATTACTTTGCGTTATTACTGAGCGGGCAGAACAAATCGCAAAAAATAAATTATAAAAAGTTTATTTTCTCTTTAGAACAATTATTGAGATATCATCTTTGAATGGTTCATCGCCAAGAAATCGGTTCAGGTTCAGAAGAATCGTATCTGCTATTTTTCTTGGTGATAACTGATATGAACTTCCCAAAGTATTCATAATTCTTTCAACGCCAAACATCTCGCCGGATTGAATTCTCGCTTCAGAAATTCCATCCGAATAGATAAAAAATATATCACCACGCTCTAATTCATAAGTAGTACTGCTATACTCAGCCAATTGACTTATACCTATACCCATGCATCCTTTTTTTGTTGTCTTTACACCAAAACGGTTGCAAAGTAAAGGTAAGTTGTGCCCTGCGTTAACGAGTTTAAGTGTACCTGTATTTTCTTCTACCTCCATAAATGCCATCGTGGCAAAAATATGTTTTGGAGTATGACGGGTGAATATATTATTTACTTTTTTTACTAATTCGCCCACATCAGGAGTCTCAGGAAGAAGAGCTCTTATAGTCGCCTGTAACTTTACACTAAGCAATGCTGCGGGGAGTCCTTTTCCGGACACATCTCCAAGCACAAGATAGTGTTTGCCATCGCCGGAACACATATAATCAATAAAATCACCGCAAACTTCATTAGCGGAAATTGTAACGAGAAAGGTTTCATATCCCGGGATTATTGGCTCTTCAGGAGGCATAAGTGCTTTTTGTATCGTATGACCCGATTCTAACTCATCAGCGGCTATTATTTTATCTTTTAGTTCAAGCATTAATATAAATAAAAGCAGTAGTATGGTTATTCCCGAAAAGTTTGTTGTTTCTCCGTCCGAATTGACCTGAATAAACATAAAAATTATACCAATAACCAACAGTAACCTGCGAAAAGGCGAAAGTTTTAACAGTAAAGACCGGGCTAAAAGATATGAAGTAGCAAAAAATCTCTGTATGCGATTCATCGTTTTAAGGCGGTCCTGTTCTTCATCAGGAATCATAAACTCCCGTAAACGACGATATTCATTTCCGAAGTTAGCGCGGAAGTTGGTTTTATGAAGGTCGTCTCGAAGAATGTCTCTTAGTCTCTCTTTTGAATCAGTTTTATAATGTGAATCCACTTGGTCAGAGAATTATATATCTTAAATTTATCATAACTTTTACTTCTAAATATTTCTTTGTTAAGAGCGGCGGCAATTCCTTATTAATGGTGTAAACAGCTGATAAATAAATTTATTCACTTATCACTGATATAATTTCAGTGTTTTCAATTCATTATTTTTTGCAGGCCGAAGGGTAACAGCAACACCGCCGCCTTCTGCAAGCTGAAGCCTGAGAACCGTTTCCTGTGAGACAAGAAAATGCTCTACTTTATATGACATCGGATTTTCAAACCAGTGAGCGTTGTCGGCATCTCTGTAAACATCAGCAACATACATTTTTCCTTCATCAAGAAAATTCAAGGATATATTTGCTGATCTTTTTTTCTCATTAGTTATTGCACCAATAAACCACCGTGGCCCGTTTTTTTCCTTTCTGGCAACGGTTATATACTCACCGGGCTCAGCTTCAATATACCGTGAATCGTCCCAATCCACCGCTACATCTTTTATAAACTGAAATGCATCAGGAAAGCGCATATAGTTTTCAGGCAAATCAGAAACCATCTGAACAGGACTGTACATTGTTACATATAATGCCAGCTGTTTTGCGAGCGTGGTGTGTACCCTTTCGGTTTTCCCGGGATTATAATAATTCATTGTAATTTGGAAAATACCGGGTGTATAGTCCATTGGCCCGCCCATTAATCTTGTAAATGGAAGTATTGTTTCGTGTGCAGGTACATTTCCGATGCTCCACGCATTAAATTCGTTACCTCTCGCCGCTTCACAGGCAAGCCAATTTGGATAAGTCCGATGTAGTCCGGTAGGTCTCACAGGTTCATGAGCATCTATCATTATCTTATATTTAGCGGCTTTTTCCGCTACTCTCACATAATGATTAACCATCCATTGACCGTCATGATATTCACTGCGGGGAATAATTCTGCCAACATAACCGGTTTTTACCGTATTGTATCCATGTTTTTTCATAAATGTAAAAGCCTCATCCATTCTCCGTTCATAATTTGTAACCGATGCGGAGGTTTCGTGATGCATAATTATCTTCACACCTTTTTTGGCGGCATATTTCTGAACTTCAACGACATCAAAATCCGGATAAGGTGTAATAAAATCGAATACTTCTTCTTTCCTGTTGCCATACCAATCTTCCCAACCAACATTCCACCCCTCCACCAATACTCCATCAAAACCATGCTTTGCGGCAAAATCAATATAAAATTTTGTTCGTTCCGTTGTAGCGCCATGTTTGCCATTGGGTTTTACTTTAGACCAGTCAATCAAATTCAATTTTACATTATTGATATCGGAATAATTCCATGTTGATTTTCCAACATGCAGTTCCCACCAGATTCCTACGAATTTTTGTGGTTTTATCCACGAAACATCTTTTATTACAGATGGCTCATTCAGATTCAATATTGTTTTTGAGGATAATATATCAACCGCTTTATCACTCACAATTATCGTCCTCCACGGAGAGGAACAAGGTGTTTGCAGGTATGCCTTTTTTCCGGTTATATCAGGCACTAAATGAGCAGTAAACCGATATGTACTTTTTTCAACATTTAACTGCATTGCGGGATAATCTACCAACGCGGCTTCATGTATATTAACATACAATGACTCCGGTAATACAAGCATAAGAGGAGTCTGTACTACATTACCATCGGTATTTGATTTAGCACCTATTTCAGTAGTATTTTTTCCAACAGAAGACTCTATTTCGCTTAATTTAGTAACATTGTAAGTATATTCGTTGCTATCATAATCTCCGGGAATCCAGAATACTTTTGCATCACCTGTCAGACTAAACTCAGTAGCTTCATCCAGAAGTGTAAAATATTTTAACTCATTCTGAACAGGAAATTCGTATCTGAATCCAAGTCCATCATCATACAGTCGAAAACAAATATTCATGAATACTTTCGCCTCCGCATTTTCCAGCATCACATACAACTGACGATAGTTATTTCTGATTGTCTTTACCTCTCCCCAGACAGGATTCCAATACTCGTCTTTTTCCGAAGTGTTTACTTTTACAATACTAAAGCCGGAATGAAGCTGTTTTTTATTCTCAATAGTCACCCCGAGGCGGCTTTCCTTAATTACATGAGAACCGGCGAAAGTAAGTGAGTACACAGGAGTACCATTTTCTTTTACTTGAAATGTTAGCTCCAGCTTTCCGGATGGTGATTTTATTGTTTGAGAATTAATGTTTGCAAGTAAGAAGATAATAAAAAGGAGGGTACTAAAGGTTCGCATATACTATTACAAATTATTGATGTTCGTTTCAAATATAACACTTTACTGAAAGGAATTGAAAGAGAGTTTTACCTTCGTTGAACACTAATAAGTTATTGAGATTACAAAATTCACAGGTGAGAAGTTTTGCAGGAAATTTTCATAGTTTACCTCTGTATCAGTGAACCGGATCAACGAAGTTTTCCTGATGAAGGAGTTTATCGTCATCTCCATTGTTTTCAAATTTGTGCTATAATTTCATGCCGGACACAGTGGAGTTTTGGAAACTATTCCTCAGTTTCTTATAACTTAAGAACTAAAAAATTATAGATACAGCAAATAAAAATTATCACCCGCCTTTAAATTAACTCAATTTTCCTGAAGTGCTTTAAGTTCAATATTGCTCTGTCGTAACCTTCCGGCTATAGTTCGGGCAAGTCGGCTGAAAATAAATTCACCTAGTTCGGGGTAGTTTTGAACAGCTTCTTTAAATTTTTCGCGGGAAAGTACATATAATTCAACCTTGCCGTCCGATACCGCATCGGCGCTCCTCACCTCATTATCAAGAAAGGACATATCACCAAAGAAACCTCCTTTGGTAAATGTGGCAAGGTGG
Source organism: uncultured Ignavibacteriaceae bacterium (assembly GCA_964438715.1). Classification (GTDB taxonomy): domain Bacteria; phylum Bacteroidota; class Ignavibacteria; order Ignavibacteriales; family Ignavibacteriaceae; genus CAYTLQ01. The sequence continues at coordinate 2,574 of CAYTLQ010000052.1, read as the reverse complement.
TAACTGATACCGTCATTAAGTGGTAAAACAATTTTTACATTCCCCTTACGAATAAAGAGTAATTCATCACTAACTTCACCTTTGCTGAATATTTTTTCATTATCATCGAAACTTCGTTCCTCCATACAATTCTGAAGAATTTTGATTCCTTTATCCGATAGTTCATTAAAGAATTCAAACTCCGGAATTGTAAGTGCCTCGGACTCTACTTCACCGATACCCGGCATTTCTTTAAGTAATGTTTCCTCCGACCATTCAAGAGCCGCATTCAAATCCATAAAGAACCGAAGTTCATCTGTTTCGGTAAGCCCAAGATCTTCCAGATACATCTTTATATTTTGTCCTGTAGGGAGACTGAGGGGGACAGATGATATTGCCAATGTGCCGTTATTACTCTTCAGGCGTGCGAGTATCTGTTTAATCATATTCACGGCTGTAAAGTCAACAGACTGAACTCTCTTCATATCCAAAATTATTATTTTACATTTTGAGAGATGTGGCTCCAATTCACTAAACAACTGATCAGTTGTGCCGAAGAAAAGAGGACCCTGAAGTTCTGCAATAAACGCTTTGTGTCCATTCTGTTGTAAGTATTCCATTTCTTTTTCACGATGTATCATCTTTGAAAATATCTGGTTGCCAAAAGCTTTTCTTTTAATAACAGATGAACGAATCTGCTCACGAAGAAACAACATAATGGCAAGCGCTATTCCAACACCAGCCGCAGTTATAAGACTTAACAACACAGCAGATATAACCACAGCGAGAATACAGAAAAAATCAAACCGGGTGGATTTATGCTTTAGCAGGGAAAAACTCTTTTTATCTACCATACGCACTGCAACCACTATAAGAATACCGGCAAGAGCAGGAATCGGAATCCATGCAACAAAATTACCAAGCGCCAATAGTACAATGAGTGCGGCAATACCCATAATTGTGCCGGAGCGTTGAGTTTTTGCCCCGCTGTTAAGATTTACCAGTGTTGCTCCCATAGTACCGGCACCGGGAATACCACATGCAATTGCTGATGCTACATTTCCCAATCCCTGACCAACAACTTCTTTGTTTGAGTTGTGCCGGGAAAGTGTAAGTGCATCGAGAACCACACAGGTTTTTAATGTATCAATTGAAAGCAAAACTGCAAGGGTTAGTGTGGGGTAAATGATATATCCAAGATCACTGAAACTTATTGAGAGGCTCTTACTCCATGTGTTTGCAAATGTACCTATTATATCTTGTATTGAAGCTGAAATAGGTCCAATTATTAATGGATTATCAATATTCAGCAAATCTGTGTTCACTAAAGAAAGAGCGAAGTAGGATAAGATTCCCGCAATAAGCGCAATAATGGATGCGGGTATTTTTTTTGTAAACTTATTTGCGGTTATCATGGTTATTATTGAAACAGTCCCAATAACAATGCTTTCCCAACGAAGTAATCCGGGATTTGAAACAGCATTCAGTACACTTGTTTTAGCCGGCAGTCCAAGAAATTTAGGTAACTGACCCAGAAAAATTATCACGCCCACTCCGCTGAGATAACCGGCAACAACGGGATAAGGAATGTATTTTATAAACTTTCCTCCACCCAACTTGCCGATGGCTATTTGTGAAAGTCCTGTAAATAATGCAATCAAAGAAATATAAACCGGAATCAACTCAGCTGGTATTTTACCTGAGGAAAATGACTCGGCAACAAATGCCGCCAATACTGCGGCCGCAGGTGCGCAAGGAGCAGAGATAAGTCGCTTTGTCCCTCCGAAGATAGGGGCAACAAGTCCAATAGCAATAGTTCCTAATATTCCACCAATTGCGGCGGCACCGCTGAATGTTAGTCCTAATGGAGCATAGATAACCAATCCGAATGCTATGGCAGAAGGAAGCGCCACAACCATTGCCGCGATACCTCCGAAGATATCACCAATCAGTTCGTCTTTTGATCGACTTATTTTGTCAGGAAGTTTTTTGTTTGTAGGGTCTTGATTAATTTCAGCATCAACCGGCTTCATCGCATACCTCCTTTAAGGATTTAAATATACCTTTTCGACAACTCTGAAGACAAAGTTGCGTCGCCCCCCATTTGTAATTCCTGACTATCATAATTCATTAGCGATACCATTTAAGCATGTGTTGATTTTTAGTTTCCGGACTTGTTAAACATGACCGGAGTGACACGAGCAAAATTCAGGATTACTCCTCTGCTGACGATGTTAAGGTATCGCTCGTCCTTCTTAAAGCAGTAAGAATTTATTCTGATATGCAAATTAACCACGAAAAAAAGTAATATGCAACTTAAGGCACGGCATCGCATCAACGGCTCTTCATCATTGAGTATTAGCGTAAGAACACATTCCATTATGAAAAATGGGACTTAATAGAAAATTAATTTTATTCTTCCGGTATGAAGTTTCAGATTTAAAAAAAATAAATTAATTTATCGCTGAATTTAAAAGAGAAAAATCCGGAAGCCCCTTCTTTGTCAATTGAAAATATCCAGGAGAAATTGCCGAAACCAAATAAACGATATTGGTTGGCTTCAGCAGACATGGGATATGGTCATCAACGGGCCAT
>CAYTLQ010000051.1:0-7714 GCA_964438715.1 uncultured Ignavibacteriaceae bacterium | reverse complement strand
TACACATAAAATTTTTCTCCAAATTTTTTGTCCTTCTAAAATTATCAGAGCTGCATATACGCCGTTTTTCCAAATTTTTTTTAAAGAATTTTTACCTGTGTGCCCCGCCACAAGGGCAGGGTCACAGGTAAAAAAAATACCCTCCCGGAAACGGTGTTTTTTTAGAATTTCAGTATGTCAAAGGACAAATAGCGGCGTAAATTCAGGTATGTGCCTCTTTTTTACCAAGGAGCGCCGGTAGTTTATTAATGTGGTTTTGTGTAAGCAGTAGTATTTTATATTCGTTTGCACGCTCGGCAATACCGGCATAAGTGGGCGGAAAGTAGCTAATGAGTATTGGCGTGCAATATTTCCCGAAATAGGTGTCTTTCAGCGCTTTCAATTGGTCCAGATCGGCGGTTTTTACGCTTCCGGTTTTACATTCTATAAGAAAGGGTGTTACTCCTCTCACGGCAAGAATATCAAATTCATTTTTTAGCTGTATTTTGCTGTTGTTTGGCGGGTTTGTGTTTTTATATTTTAGTATTACATTTTGCCGTACTGAGTCGAAGTAGCCGGTTTTGCAGAGCAATTCAAAGCAGGTGGTTTCAAACCAGCCGCCATATAGGTAATTAAGCAGTGCACTACCCTTTTCCGAATACTTGTTATCAGGACCCAAAGTAATGGTAGAAGTACCCTGCTTAAAGGATGATATTTTACCTTCGAAAATTTGCGCATTTGGCTCCCATTTTTTTGCATCGGAAAGTATTTTCGGGCTGATTTTACGAAAATTTGCTTCAAGATAATTCCGTAACAATTTCATTGTTTCTGTCTCATAGAATGAACCCGGTTCTATTTCCTGACCGGAAAGCAAGAGAAAATCTTCAATAGGTATTTTGGCTGTTACAGGTCGAACGGTTTCACCCTCCGGCGCAAAATAGTGTAAACGCTGGTTTTGTGTATCAACATAAAGCATTGAAAGGGAGTTTTGCCTGAAATATGTAAAGAGCGAAATAGCAGTTGGCTTTGTTCCGCCGGTAAAGTTCAGCAGAAGTTCATCGGAGGAGCTGAGGTGTTGTTCAATATAATGTTTTATAGTGCGGGTTGTGTCTTCAAATTGGAAAGGATTAACAAGTATTTGATCGGTTTGGTTTCCGAATATTTTTTTGAGAATTTGCACCTCACGGAAAGTATCTTTTGAGTAAATAAGAATATTTTTATCAGGTCGAAATTCTTTCCATGCTATATAGTTAGGTGCAGTTTGCCCGCCGATAAGGTGAAAAAGACATTTCATTTTTTATACAACTCCTTGTTATACAACTCTATTGTTATACAACTCTACTGTTAGTATTCCAGAATATATTTTCCGAGCCCGAAAACCGGATTTTTCCCGATGTGAATAAGTTCACCGGAAAGCAGTAATTGCCAAACAGGTGCAAGATTGCCGGCAAGTGTAATGTGTCCCATAAAACCACCGAGATCCATTTTGGTTTTTTGCCGGTTAGAATAACGAAGCCAGTTCTTATAATAGAGTTTGTTTTCTGTTATGGTAATATCTTTGGTATCGGGGTCGGTGTAAACAAAATTGCTTCTCGTGCCGAAGAGAGCAGAAAGCACAAAAAATCTCCGTGCCGCCGCATTAAGTAAAAGTTGTGGTGTAACCTGAGCCGGGTCAAGAATAATTTTTGAGGCTTCCTGTGCGCGATACGGGGTAATAAAGCGTATAGTAACTATTTCGGGCGCTGTACCACCCTCCGGCGGCAGTGTTATGGGTTGTTCGTGCACAGAAAGTTTATTTGTTGCTGTGTCGTAAATACTAATTTCGCTTCCGTTTTTATCGGTTGCATAAACACCGGCAAGTGAAAATTTATCGCGTCGGTAGCCAATGCCGGCATCACCCATCTGCTGAAAAGAGTAAACAAAAAACGGAAGAAGATTCACGGTATCGCCAAAGAGCGTAAGACCGGCGTTAAGCTCATCGCCGGGGTTAAATTCTCTGGAGTTATTTTCAGGCGGCGCTAAAACATAAGGATGAGGAATTTTTTTAACGCCGGCAATAAATGGTATTGTTGTCCCGGGCGGAACTTCGGTTTCGAAAACCTTGAAGTAACTGCAAACGCCCTGCAGAATACAGCAGGTACAAACGGGCTGGCGGGTAACACAAACTGCTTTACGGAACGCCCATCCAAAAGCGCCACGAAGCATAGAGCCTTTGTACTCGGGTAAGCGCGCATTAGTCGTCATACGCAATACAAGGCGGTACTTGTAAATCCGGAGTGAGTCAGCGGTCAATAAAACCTCCGAAACTAATATTTGTTATTTTGCCGGATTTCACTTCGGAAATCTTAACACGAAACATACCTATTTCGCTCAGGATGTGCGAGCTTACATAGTTGAATTTAAAATATTGACCCGTGTAGCGGTTATCCAGCAGTTCCACAAATACATTTTTTCCTTCAGCTTTAATAAAAACAGCTTCCACAGTATCGCCCTGTTCATATTTGCGGGATGAATTTTTTTCTCTATACTCCTCTTTACTAAGTTTAACTTCCTTTGGCTTTTCCGTATGAGAGAGAGAAGCAGTAAAGGAAATATCGGTTTTTTCAGGAAGCTCAAAAATCTTTGCATCAAAATTCTTTCCTTCGGGCAATGCTAAACACCATCCAAGCGGCGCAACGGGAACATCAATTCTTTGAGCTGTAAGTTTCCGTGATTTAGGGAATTTTTTTAAATCCGGCGCAACAGTTTTATTTTTTTCGTCTTTCTTCGCTTTTTGGTATCCTATGCTGTAATGATCAAATATCGTTGATATAAATTTCTTATCTTTCTCATTTTTCAAATCGAATGAGGTAAATACAGTGGTTGCGGTAAAGCCGCTTCCCTTGCCAATTTTCAGAAGTTTATAATCCTCAGGAATCTTTTCCCAAAAATGAATGTCTGCAATTCTTTTCTCCCTGGCTTTTTCATACCAGCTTTTGTCGAGCGCTATTGTTTTTTTGAAGAAATTTTTAGCGGTATTAAGAATTGCATTTTCAAGCTCTTTTTTGGAAAACTCTTTCAGAGGTTTACTTTCGGGCAGTTGCAGTAACTGCCGGAATTTTTTTTCTGCCTCAACCCAATGAGTTTTTGTATTGGTATGTTGTAAAATTTCGCGGAACCGAATAATATCTACATTAAGTTCAAACTGAAACCTGCTTCCGGGTAAAATTACTTCTACAGCATTAGCCTGTTTTTGGGGTTCTTCTCCTAAGAGGTAGAGATTAACGGGCAAAACAGCGGCCTGATATTCTAATGGTAAAGCATCGGTAACGGTTATAAATTTTAAGAGATCGTACTTAAGATCAATATAAAATATTTCATCAGTGTCTTTCTTTTTATAGCCGGCATGGAGCAAGGTCTCAATCATCTTGTCATCAAGATCCTGCCCTTTCTTATTTTTTGATAGAGCATATTCAATCTTTGCGATAATTTCCTTCCGCGTTTCATTCGGAGCGTTGGCAACAGCATTAGCAATAAGAGCAGTACGAATGGCGCCCTTGATAGAGGAGCCGGGAATGTAAGGTTTGTAGCCGGTATCTTTTAATAATTCATCAACCTGATGTTTACCATCGAGCCCGTAAGGCAATGCAAAAGTATATTTGGCACATTCGGTTGAAATAAGTTCAGCCAGTTTTCTGTCATTAAGTTGCTGTTCGCAGAACGATTTAATATTTAGTGCGGAACGGTATTTGGAAAGTTGCTCATTTCGTTTTTCATTTTCAATTTTTTCCGCCATTTGGTCGAACCACTCGCTAAACCTTTCGGGGAAATCGGGGTGGTGTTCCATGGCAAGAGAGAAGGCTTTTTGCTCGTCTAACCGAACAAATGAATCTTCACGGGTTATATAATCAAATGGCTCAAGAACGCGTCCGGAACCGATGTGAACGGGCGATATGGTAAGTATTGTAAGTTTCATTTGGACTCCTTCAGGTTTACCGGCAGATTGAACGCAATACCGGAGCGATATACATTGAACGGAATATCCCTTACACCGGATTCCAAAACTTTGGATACCGAGCCGTAGTTATGGTCTTTGTAATGAGGAAAAACAGAGCCTTCTGCAAAACTTAATTTTGAGGGTTTCCAGAAGTCCTCCAATTGTAGAAACTTTCCACCGGCTTTTCCTTTACGCGTGAGAATTTCGTAGAAACAATTTTCCGGAGAAGCAGTAAAGGTTTGAAGTTCTTCCGGTAAAGGGGTATATAACGAAAGTGTAACAAAGTTTTTTGCATCCTTATCGGGTAAGCGTAATGAAAAATCTTTAATCTGCGGGAGGAAGTGATTTTTTCCTACTGAAGAGTCACCACCGAAACCTGAATGAGAAAGAAAACGCAGTGAGGCTTCAATTAGAGGAAACACATCGGGCGGAGATTGAAGAAGGAAGAACAGTCCGCCATTTTCGGTGCAGAAAATTTCCTCTTTAACAAAGAGCGCTCCTTCAACAACAGTACCGGTAAGGCGGTCAATCTGGTTATGCATTACCGATTCATTTTTAAAGGGTTTCTCTCTTTTGCCGTTTTGGCTGAGCGTTTCTTTTTCTGCAAAGCGGTTGAAGAGGTCAAGGTCGCTCATCTCACCATTGATAACAGCTTCAAAAGTGCTTTTATCAAGTTCCTTTTCTTTCTTAAAGGATTTTAAATGTGCATATAATTCCAGTTTACCGGTTTTCGATTTGCCTTCTGAAATCTGTTCCCAATTAAACGAGGGGAGCAATGGTTTTGGAAAAAACAGCTCTTCGCTTCCTGTTTCGGTATCTTTAATAAACGGAAAAGCAGAGCTGACTTTCACTACTTCATCACCTTTTGTGTGCATAGCAATAAAATCTTCCACCGCATCGTTACCATAAACATTTCTTATACCCCAGCAAAGAAGTCCCCAGAGAGTATCCGAGCGCAATGTTCGGGTAAAGGATGAAAGTGGTTGAAGATACACGATTTTCATACGCAGTACCTAAAAGGGTAATTTTATTTTATCGAGTGATTTAAGATTATCCATTTGAACAGGGGCAACAGATAACTCATAGTTACTGCCTCCGGAACGATATTCCTCGCAGGAAACATAGATTGGGTCGGCAACTTTAAATGCAATTTTTCCGTAACCACGGGAAACACTGCCTCCTATTCCGCTATGTTCCAGGAGCCTAAGCCCTTCAATAACAAGTTTAAAGTTCTCTTTATCCAATTTACCACCGTCGTTTTGCATATCATAAATTCCGTAAAGCATCTCGAAATCGAAAAATGAACCTGCTACTACCCGCTCCAGAAAGCGAGGGTTTGCCTCGGAGGTAAGCCGGTCAATGGTATTTTCGGGTTTTAATTCTGTAAGGTGAAGTTCCGAATCGAGTTTTTTCCATTTTTCAACAGTTTCATTATCGGGGTTGGCATCGCGGACAATAAGCCTGCTTGGCCCTTTCGGCGCTTTCGAGGCGTTGCCGAATATTCTGCCAATAGGTTCATTCGGGTCATCCGATTCATAAGGACCGCATTTATTATTTTTATCCGGTTTAATTTTTCCCTGAGCAAATTCTGTAAGCATACGCATTTTGCCTTTAAGAGAGGAGCCGGGTATGTAGGGGGTGTTAGTAAGCGGGTTCCTTATTACCGGAGAGTCAACACCACCGATTTCAAGTTTTTCTTTGCTACCGCCGATATGCATTCCTGTAATGGTTTCAATTTTTCCTTTAAGAACAATATTACCCAGAAATTTGTATTCACTGTTTGCCATATTATTTTTCCTTTCCTCCATGATACTTGTGGTAAGCAACAATAGTCTCCATTATTGCTATAAAAATTTTAAGGTCTTCCATTGTTTTCGTGGCGGCAATTGCGGCAGATACAAAATCGTAAAACGGCCGAACATCTTTCTGCCTGCCGGCGGCATAAGCCATTTTTGGTTTAATGAGAATCAGATCGTGCTTCAGTTTTTCGAAATTTGTTTCCAGTTTTGCTTTTACCCGCAACGCAATAATTGAGGAATAGATATTACGCACCTGATTGGTTTTAATATTTTTGGCAAAATCCTTGCCTTTTTCCTCTCCAATTGCGTCAATGTCTTCAGGCGTTAAGCTTGCCAGATTAGTTACCCCAATCAAATTTTTTCGAGGCATAATGGTACATCTCCTATTATTTTTTAGATTTTCTGTTTTTTAATATTGCGTACGAAGCCGGTATTTTGAAATTTTTAAGATTTTTCTGGGCATTCTGGTCGTACACTAATTTGCCGAGTACTCTAACATCCTCCCTGACTCCGGATTCGGCGGAAAGCGTTTTATAGTTCATATTTCTGGGAGAACGGGCAAAGAGATAGCGAAGTTTTCCGAGAAAGCCGAAGTACATATTTGTATTAAAATTCCCTTTACGGTCAAACATACGCTCGGTATAACTTAGCAATAAATGAATAAACGAGGCGTTTACTTTTTTCTTTTTGGATGAATTGTTCACGGAGGCTTGCTCCTGAGATTGTTCATCGGGGGAGTCATCGGCTGAGATAACGGAAGCTATTTCCTTGCCGTATTTAACAAACTCTTCCTGATCGCTCCAGGAGCCGGCACGGTCGAAAAGTGTAATGGCGTTTTTCGTCGGTTTACCCGGTGTGCCATCGGGTTTAGTATATGTTGAGAATTTCTTCGATTTATCTTCAGCTTCCCCCGCCATTCGTGCGGCTTTAACAACAGGATAATTGCTTTTAGAAATACTAATGCCCGCAGATAAGGTAAGGTTAGGATTACTGCCGGTCATTTTATCAAACTGATTCCGAAGTTCAAAGGCAAAGTCAATAATGTTAAGCCATGAGCCCACCACAAACAAATCATCGCCGCCGGCATAGGTAATGTAAATTTTATATTTCTGTGCGAGCACATTGATAAATCCGCAGAAGAACATATTCAGTTCGCGGGAAAGCCCCACATTACGGCTGAGAGAAAAAATATTTTTTCCATTGCTCTCTCTCTTGAATCCAAAGATAAACGCCGCGCCAAGATTATCTACATCAAGCCGCAAAACGCCAAGTAACGGATAGTCAAGTTTTTCATTTGTTGTGGTGAGTTCTGCAAGTTTTTCAAATTCAAGCGGTTCCGCCTTCATTTCATTACGAAGGGTTACCCGATGTTCAGGTTTTACTGAAACATTTTCCTGATGTAAAATATCATCAATCTCTGCATCAGAAAGAATTGCTTTGCGGGGTGTATAATTACCCAAAAAACGGAACCCGGATATAATACCAATACCTGTTTTATAGGCACACTCAGAGGCATTCCCCAAGTTGGATGTATTGTTGATACACATAACTGTTATAACACCCGTGCCGGTAGTCTTATAGAGCAAGGATTCCAGCGCGGTGTCGTCGGCGGCAAAATACCATGCGAGATCAAGTTCAGAAAAACTGAGTCTGCAGTAATCATTAACATCATCCTGCGTGAAGTTCTTCATTTCGCCGCCTTGCACAAGTATAAGATACCGTGCGCGTGTAATTGCTTTTCCGGCTTCTTCAAAAGTTCGCTCTAACCGGTACAGAGCTTTCTCGTAAGCATTGAAATTATCGTATATCGCCTTATCGTTATTTTTTATCCAGAAAGAGTCCGCAACGGAAAACTTCGAGTCGATATCTTCGTTGGCAATTTCAGCAAGTATTTTTATATTTTTCCGCCGTTTCGAAGCAGTAAGTTTATCGTTCAGTTTACCGTACCATTTAGAGAAAT
>CAYTLQ010000050.1:0-4131 GCA_964438715.1 uncultured Ignavibacteriaceae bacterium | reverse complement strand
GTACGGGAGTTGTATCTCTTTTTGATATTTTAAGTATCCTGCTGGCTGGTGACGAAATGTTCTTCCGGGATATCCAAGTATAAATACAAAATCGTCTTCCTCAACTCCTTCAGGATTAACTTTGAGAAATTTTTTTGGTTTATAAGGAATATTTTCCGTGTTGTATTCAGCAGAAGAGCCATCTTTTGCTACATAAGCCCTTAAAAAAGAAAAATCTCCGGTATGACGGGGCCATACCCAGTTATCCGTTTCCCCGCCAAACTCACCAATATTTCTTGGTGGAATAAATACAAGACGGATATCTTTTAAGATCTTGTAACGAAAAAGAATATATGTTTTACCGGTAAACATTTCTGAAACTTCAGCACGAATATCTCTTGCATTTTTTTCTTCTGATTCTATCAGTTCCCGACTTTTTTTCTGAATCAGCCTTATCCGTTCAGCAGGACTAGAGGCATTCTCTGCCGCTGAAAGAATTTCGGCGCTAACATCTCTGTACGATTCAGTAATCATACAGGTTAATCCTTTTGCAGGTATCTCCTTTTCCATACTCTCAGCATGAAATCCATTTTCAAGGTAATTATTCTCAACTGTGCTTGCCATCCTCACATAATCAAAAGCACAGTGATGGTTGGTAATTATTAGTCCCTTATCAGAAACAAACGAACCTGTACATCCACCGACACGAACCAATGCATCAACCAGAGAGATGCCCTCCGGGTTATAGATATCTTTTATACTAATTTTAAGACCTGCTTTATTTAGATCGAGCTTGTGAATTTCGCTGAGCGGGAACATCCCCTCATCGGGGGGAGGCAGAAGAGAGCCCTTAAAAATAAATACAGCAATTAGTGTAAGAATTATGCGTGAATACAGTCTCATTTCGATTAACTCACTTTTAACGGATAAAATTATTTTTGCTTAACATTGTAAGATATAACAATGGCAGGTAATTAATAAAGTATATATTTCAGAGACTATGCTGTTATAACCAGAAAATACTCCCGCACTTAAATACAAGCATTGGGAATTATTTTGTACCAAAATTTAGCAACCATTTTAAAATTATTTATTCAAAAAATTATTATTAAATTAATTCATATTTAAAAAGGAGTAAATATTGAAAAAAATCCTTAAAGGTGAACCTCTTAGTTTGCAGGATACTCTCGATAAAAAAATTTTTATACTACTATCCGGTAAACTTGGTATTATTAAAGGTGGACATCTGATAGCTTCTTTCGATGAAGAGGGGGCTATTGTCGGAGAACTTGCTGCCATATTAAATAAACCACGAACTGCTACAGTTCTTGCCCTCGAGGATTCTGTTGTGATGGAACTTGATATGGATGTTGACAGTCTTATCGTTAAGCATCCTGATGTAGTGAAAAAATTACTTATCAGCCTCGCATCTCGTCTTGACCAGACAACCACTGATTTGTACGGTTTTGCAAAATTTGCACATGAAAAAATGCCGCATTTGCCAAGACAATAGAAGAGCTTTTCTAACTTAACCTGTTAAAATAAAATTCGATAATGAGATTACGATACCCGATATCTGATTTCCGTTGACAAGACTTAGAGAGGCAAATTTATTAATGAGAAACACAATATGAAAAAGTTTTCTAAAGGCGAAATTCTTAGCCATGAAGGGGAAATTGAGTCACATTTTTTTATTCTGATAGAAGGTGAACCTGAGAGCTTCAAAGGGAGTTAGCTTAATGTCATGTACTCACAATAGGGGATAATTTGAGGTGAAGTAAAATTAAAAGAAGTTTTAAGTAATATTACCATACAAAATTTCATTTAATTACTTCCATTTCTATTTTATGTTCTTATTAATAAAATTCTTTATGGCAGATTTAATATTTTCAAAATAGAAAAAACTAAAGTAAAAGTTTATTTTTTCATTAATCACAATAATTTCAATTTACAGGTCATCGTTCTCTTTCTTAATTTTTTTGGTCTTTAAATGAACACTTAATTCTTTAAGTATGTTTTACGGAGTTTTTTTGTATCATCAAATTAGTTTAGATAATTATTTCGCCTTAAATAAACATGTGAAGCAAATTACTTGTTTCTTTAATTTACTTCGCATTCAATCTATTTTATTTCTTATCACTAAAAATAATATTTTTCTATTTAATTAAAGTCATTTTCATAGTTTGTTTAAAGTCTCCCGATTTAAGTGTATAATAATAAACACCATCAGAAATTTTACCGCCGTCAAATGTAACTTCATAGTTACCTGCTTCCTTCACTTCATTCACTAGTGTTGCTACTTCTCGTCCAAGAATGTCATAAACCCTTAATGTCGTCTCTCCACCTTTGGTAAGTGTGAACATTATTTTTGTCGTTGGATTAAATGGATTAGGATAGTTCTGATATAATTCAAATACCTTTGGGATATCAATATCAACTTCAATTTCATTTGAATAAGTGAAAGAACCATCGTTATCAATTTGTTTGAGACGATATTTTAATTTACCTGAAGTGGGGGATTTATCAATGAATGAATATTCTTTTGGTGTATTTGAATTACCACTACCTTTAACAAAACCTATCGTTTTCCATTCTTCATTATACATTTTACATTCTACATTAAATCCAAAATTATTTACCTCTGTTTCTGTTGTCCAGTTTAATTCTACATTATTCATTTTGAATTTAGCATTAAACGAAGTTAACTCAACTGGTAAAAGAGATATATTTGTATATCGCGTAATAACAAAATCATAAGTTGAAACCATCATATTATTATAATAGCCATTGCCAGCAACAACTATTTTCCCATCAGTTTGAATGGCGATTGAATTGGGTTCGTTCCAACTGCCTCCAACAGCGGTTAAAACTTTCCCGTCGTAGTCAAAACTATAATCAATCGAACCGTCCGAATTTAGTCGTAATATTGAAAGGCTGTAATCTGTATATCCGCAAAGTAAAATTTTATTATCCGATTGTAGTACCGATGAGTAACAAAAATCATTTGTAGTCATCATATTAACAGAAACTTTACCATTCGTTCCAAAAGAATTATCAACAGAACCAACTGAATTTAGACGAATAGAAGCAAAATCTCTATTAGAACCAGTATTTTCTACTGTTCCGCTTATAATAATTTTTCCATCAGCTTGCGTAAAAACAGAATAAGCCATATCGTAAGAACTATAAAAATCTGATGTATATTTACCAGATGAGTTAAAAGTATTATCTAAACTCCCATCCGAATTATATCTTACTAGAGCAAAATCGAAATTTGAACCGTTGTAGCTTCCACCCGCAACTAAAATTTTACCATCGGGTTGTAATGCAACAGCGTATGCTTCATCATTTGAAGTTCCTATGTTAGTTTTTACTATTCCATTCGTCCCAAAACTATTGTCTAAAGAACCATTACTGTTATATCTTACTACTGCAAAATCATATTGAGTTCCAATAGTTGTATGTCCAGCAACAACAATTTTCCCATCAGATTGAATAACTAAGGAATTAGCAAATTCTGAAACACTACCTAAATCTGTAATTACAATACCATTAGAACCAAATGATTTATCAAGAGTACCATTTGAATTATAGCGGATTAGACAAAAATCTTGTATCCAGGTACCAAAATAACTTGTACCCGCCACTAATATTTTACCATCACTCTGAATTTTAATTGATTTAATAAAATCATTTCCACTTTGAACGGATGTAACAACATATCCACCAGTTCCAAAAGTGTTATCTAAACTTCCATCGGCATTTAATCTAATCAGTGCGAAATCATAACTTGTACCATTATAAGTTTTACCACCAACTATAATTTTTCCATCATTTTGAATAGCTAATGTATGCGCATATTCATTAGTTAATCCAAAGTCGATATTCTTTAAACCACTTGTTCCAAAAGAGTAATCTAAGGAGCCATCTTGAGCTTTTAAATTCAAATAAGTAAAAAGTAAAATTAACGCACAAAATTTCATGAATACGATTTTTTAGATCTTATAATTAGAGACTTCTGAAAAATTAAATTTTTATTTTTTTATTGTAATAATATCAAATTTTTAAAAGAATAAATTATGTAAACGATGTTTATAATTTTATGTTTTCTGTTGTTTATGCCCGATTCATCGACATTTTAAAAGCTCAAAA
>CAYTLQ010000049.1:0-7762 GCA_964438715.1 uncultured Ignavibacteriaceae bacterium | reverse complement strand
ATGTAAACCCTTTCAATTACAGCGCTATTATTATTATTGGTGGAACCGGAATTCTTGAGTATAGAAAAAATAATACGGTATTGGAGATCATAAGAAAATTTCACCGTGCCGGAAAAATAATAGCGGCAGTTTGTCTGGGACCGATATTGCTGGCAGAGGCAGAAATTCTCGGAAACTCACCTGTTTCCGTTCATTCCACAGGTATAAAGGAACTTTTACAACGGAAAGTGGTTATTAATAATAATTCCATTTCCCAATCAGGGAATATTTACACCTCTGATGGAATTCATTCCTGTAGTGAAATGGTACATCGGATTATTCAAAACCTTTAATATGAGCTAATATGAATTCAGAATTGTCCCGGCAAGTAAACAAAATAAAAGAATACTGTAACAGCCTTACACGATATTCCCGTTTTCAAACAAGGGAAGTAAAAATCGGTGATATTCCCGTAGGAGGGAATAATCCTATAAGAATTCAATCGATGACCACAACCGACACGATGGATACAATAGCGACTGTGGAGCAGTCAATCAGAATGATTGAGGCAGGTTGCGAGTACATCCGCATTACAGCTCCCAGTATGAATGAAGCTGCAAATCTGGAGAATATAAAAAAGGAGTTGCGAAAAAGAGGTTACAACGCTCCACTGATCGCCGATATTCACTTCACACCCAATGCGGCAGAATTAGCCGCAAGGATTGTTGAGAAAGTTAGAGTTAACCCCGGTAATTATGTTGACAAAAAAAAGTTTGAAATTGTTGAATACACCGACCACGAGTACGAAGCAGAAATTGAGCGTATAAGAAAAAGATTTACTCCTCTTGTAAAAATTTGTAAAGAATACGGAACAGCGATGCGAATCGGTACTAATCATGGCTCACTTTCCGACCGTATAATGAGCCGTTACGGGGATACGCCACTAGGTATGGTAGAATCGGCATTTGAGTTTTTACGAATATGCAGGGATAATAATTTTCACGATATTGTTCTTTCCATGAAAGCCAGTAACACGCAGGTAATGGTGGAAGCATACCGTCTTCTTGTTAATAAAATGATTGAAGAAGGTATGAATTATCCCCTTCATCTTGGCGTTACTGAAGCAGGCGATGGTGAAGATGGAAGAATAAAATCTGCGGTGGGAATTGGAACGCTTCTGGAAGACGGTCTTGGTGACACAATCCGCGTTTCTTTAACCGAGGAACCTGAATTTGAGGCGCCTGTTGCTATTTCTCTCGCTAACCGTTACAAAAACCGTGAAGGACATAAAGATATAAAACCCGTTACTCACTATCCCGTTGATCCTTTTGTTTATTCGCGCAGGGTTACATCAGAAGCACTCGGTATTGGTGGGAGTAATGTTCCCCGTGTGTTTGCAGATTTTAGTACGCTCACAATAAAACAACCTAACGACCTTAATAAAATCGGCTATTTCTACCTTCAGGCAACCGACAAATGGGCGATGAATGATATGGCGGCAGATTTTATTTATCTCGGAAAAAACGATTTACCTTTTGATATACCAAATGGTCTTAAGGCAATTTATGATTATTCATTCTGGAATCAGGATAGTATTCGTTCAAAAGGTTACCCCTTGTTTACTGCCGAAGATTTTAGAAAAAATCCAACAATAAGAGCAATGTATAATTTTGTAAAATTCGATCTGAATGACCTGACCCCGGAAAACATTGCTCTTTTACAAAACGATGCGTCTATCATTCCCGTAATAACAACGCAGAACACCCATGGCATGGCGGAACAAAGACGGGCATTCGTTGAGCTCATGCTGAATAATTGCACTAATCCGGTTGTTATTCATCGCTCGTACACAGACATTAATCTTGAAGATTTTCGTATAGCCGCGTCAACCGATTTTGGCGCTTTGTTTATTGACGGACTCGGCGATGCTGTATGGGCTGAAACTCCTCTTTTACAAGACGATATCAACAGGATTCTTTTTGGTATTTTACAGGCAACCCGCGTTCGTATTTCAAAAACCGAATATATTGCCTGCCCGTCTTGCGGAAGAACACTTTTTGACCTTGTCGAAACAACCGATAAAGTCCGTAAGAGAACAGAACATCTTAAAGGTGTAAAAATTGCAATTATGGGTTGTATTGTGAACGGACCCGGAGAAATGGCAGATGCCGACTATGGTTATGTCGGTTCCGGTGTAGGAAAGATTACACTTTATAAGGGTAAAGAAATTGTAAAACGAGGGGTAGATAGCGAAAACGCCGTGGATGAACTGATAAATATTATCCGTGAAGACGGAAGGTGGATTGATAAAGAGGAAATTCCCCTGACCTGATAATACTGGTTGTACATTTTTATATTTCTATAATTGAAATATATCTCCGGGTTGGGACACACTCTTTCCCGAAATTCTGTTTACCTTTCTTTTTTTAGGTAATTTTGTTATTTTTCAAATGTAATTATGATTGATTGTGCTCAGATAAAAATCAGGCTTAAGAAACTGCCATTAAGAATCGGGAAGGGGGAAAAAGAAAAAATTTAATGCACTTCGCCTATGGGAATGTGCATTTTTTTTGAGTATGAAAGGAACCGAACTCTTAAAATTTCTCGAAGATTGGGCCCCTCCTGGGGTCGCCTGGGAGAAGGACAATGTTGGACTTCAGACCGGGTCCCCAGACTTAGAAATTTCCGGAATTCTCCTATGTCTCGAAGTTACTTCAGCAGTCGTCGAGGAGGCAGTAAAAAGAAAGTGTAATTGCATAATATCCCACCACCCTCTGATTTTCAAACCACTAAAAAAAATAAACCCCGACTCCGATAGAACCGCACAAATTCTTACTTCACTTATTAAAAACGATGTCTCTCTTTTCTCGTTCCACACAAATCTGGATTTTACAATTGACGGAGTGAGTTTTGTGCTGGCTGAAACTCTTGGACTAACCAACATACAATTTCTTGCCCCGCTCGATACATCAATGGTGAAGTTAACCGTTTTTGTACCTGAGGAAGCACTGAACCGTGTTTCCGATGCTATATTCTCCGCCGGCGGAGGTGTCATTGGAAACTATACAGGTTGTAGTTTTCGGTTGAATGGTATCGGCACTTTTCGCGGTAACGAAAAATCAAATCCGACAATAGGCACAAAACTGAACAACGAATATGTTCATGAAACACGCCTCGAAATACTTGTGGATGAAGCAAAACTTTCCTCAGTTCTTACGGCACTGCGCGCTGAACATCCGTATGAAGAACCCGCGTTTGATATATATAGGTTAGCTAATAAAACCGGTAATTATGGCGCAGGTGCTATAGGAGTATTGCCTGAACCGGAAATGCCTGAACGATTTCTTGCACGGGTTGCAGAAAAACTCTCAGTGCAGGCATTACGGTATTGCAATGGGAATTCGGAGACGATTTCAAAAGTTGCCGTGTGTGGCGGGTCGGGAAGTGATTTGCTTAATCAGGCTCTCCGGTCGGGAGCTGATGCATTTGTTACAGCAGATATTAAATATCATACCTATCATGACGCTGACGGCAGGATCTATCTGATAGATGCCGGTCATTTTGAAACAGAGGCTCCGATAATAGATCGGCTTGAAAAAAAGATTTTACAACTGCTCAATGAAACCGGAGCACAATGCAAAGTTTATAAATATCCCGGAACAACAAATCCGGTTCAAATTTTCACAATAAAGGAATAATACATTGATAGACAGATTAACATCGTTATATCAGCTCCAACTGATTGATGACCAGCTTGATGAACTGGAATCCCAGCGTGGCGATTTACCGCTTGCAGTGCGTGAGCTGGAAAGAAAATTATTGCTTAGCAAAGAGCGTGTCGATCAGCTTGAGGAAGAAATTAAAGAATCCGAAAAAAAACGGAAACTGAACATTAAGGAAATGGAAGTACTTAACGAACAGCTTTCAAAGCATAAAGCACAGCTCTTTACCGTTCGTAATAACAAAGAGTATGATGCGTTAACAAAATCGATCGACTCCGCCGAAGCAAAAATTGCAGAGCTGGAAAAAGAAAACGAAGCACGCCTGAAAAGAGAAAAGGAACTCGAAGATGAGGTTGCTACCATTCTTCCTAATATGAAAACTATTGAAATTGAACTTGAAGAGAAAAATGAAAGCCTGAAAACTATTATTAAGGCGAATGAAAAAGAAGAAGCCAAGATAAGGGAAGAGCGGGCGAAGATTGAAGTGAAGATTAAAAAACCTGATCTCGCAAAGTATCTTCATATTCGGAAAGCAAAAAACGGGAAAGCTGTCGCCACAATAAAGCGTAATGCCTGCTCGGGATGTCATAATGTTATCCCTCCGCAACGCCAACTTGAAATACGCAAAAACGATAGACTTTTTACCTGTGATTCATGCGGACGAATTCTTATCTCTACTGAACTCGCTGAAAAAGCCTCTCAATAATTTTTTTGTCAGGAAGTCCGATCTGTTCTCATCGGCTTCCTGTCTGTTTTCTCACCAAAAATACGCTGAAGTATGTATTTACCTTACGCCGGAGAAATAGCCTCACTGATAACTGCTCTTCTTTGGTCTTTTTCCTCGATTATTTTTACCGAAGCATCACGGAAAATTGGCAGTCAGCAATTAAATATAAACCGGCTCATAATTGCATCAATTATGCTTCTTGTTACAGTTCTTTTACAGGATTTCAGCTTATCAGCTCTTCAGCCTCAACAATACTACTATCTCATCATCAGTGGTGTTATCGGATTAATTATCGGAGATGGTTTTCTCTTCAAATCATTTCAGATAATTGGCGCACGAATCTCCATGTTAATTATGTCTTTTGTTCCGGCTCTTACTGCAATATTGGCTTATATATTTCTTGGTGAAACACTTGAACCGCATGAAATTACAGGAATGTTTATTACACTTTCAGGTATCCTTCTCGCAGTTACTGCACAAAATAGTGGTAATTCCGGCGATAAAATAACCCTACCCGGCATTTTTTACGGTTTTATGGGCGCTCTCGGACAAGCTTCGGGGTTACTTTTTGCAAAATCGGCTTTCGTAATCGGAGAAATTGATGGTTTTACAGCCGCTTTTATCAGAATTTCATCCTCAACGATACTTTTCCTACCAGTTCTCATTTCTATCGGGAAATACAAAAATCCATTTATTCTTTATAGGGAAAATTTCTCCGCTTTAAAGCTTACATTACTTGGAAGTCTTGTAGGACCTTACCTCGGTATTACATTCAGCCTTCTCGCAATCAAAAGCGCTAATGTTGCAATTGCTTCAACACTTATGGCAACGGTACCAATTATAATGCTGCCTATTCTGCGTGTATTATATCAGGAGCATTTCGGCTGGAAAGGGATTGCAGCAGCACTACTTGCAGTAGCTGGAATATTTGCATTAATTGATTACTAAATTTGTAACCTTTTATTTTTCAATAACTTACAGGGATTTTACCCTAAATTTTCCATCCATTCCTTCGATTATAAAAATAGTATTCAGAAGTTTTTCATATGTTCATACAGCATCATGGACGGTTTATTAAGCGCTTGTACTGTGTGAGGATGTTGTGAAAACTTATTTATTAACCTTTTATTAAAGGAGCGATTATGTTTATTAATTATAAAATCCGTACCCGCCTGTTTATTGGCTTTGGTATAGTGCTTGGCTTTTTGGTCATGATTACTTTCATTGGTCTTAATTCAATGGATAACATTCATCAAGATCTTGAAAAAATTACCGGTGATCGATTTCCAAAAACCGTTTGGGCAAATGATATAATCGATGCAGTTAACGCAACCGTCCAAAGTTACCTGCGAATAAGTGTTGCTCAGGACCCTGCCGTACTTGAAAGAGAAAAACAGCAAATGAATGAGATGTCCGAAATTATTTCAAGCCGGATAGATTCCTTAAAAGCTACTGTTAAATCTGAAAAAGGCAAAGAGCTTCTTGCAGAAATAAACAAAGTCCGTAACAACAAATTTCTTCCACTTCGTAATCAATTTATTGCTTTAGTTGAACAAGGTAATTACTCGGATGCAAGGACTCTCTTATCTGGAGAATTGACTATAGCACAAAATGAGTTTATTGGATCGATTCGCAATCTTAAAAGCTATGAATTTAATATGATTAACCAAATAGCTCTTCAATCCGATGAATCATTAAATAGCGCCACTTCTGAAATGATGATTCTTGGCGGTGTTGCTCTGGCATTAGCTATATTTATCGCATTCTCAATTACTAAGAGTATTTCTGCTCCCGTGAATCTTGTTGCGGAAAGAATTAATCAATTACAATCTGTTTGTATAACAAACCTCGGTGAGGGTCTTGTTCGTATGTCGCGTGGCGACCTTTCTGCCAAAGTAGAAAAAGCCACCAAACACCTTAACCTTACCCAGCAGGATGAAATTGGCGATATGGCTCGCACAGTCGATCAAATGATTACCAAAGCACAAAGCGGAATAGATTCCTATGAACTGGTGCGCGATAAAATTAAGATGCTTATTGATGAAGCCGGACAACTGACAAAAGATGCTCAAGCCGGTTTACTCGACAATCGTGCTGATACAGCCCGCTTCGAAGGAGCTTATAAAGAAATTGTCACCGGTATTAATGATATGCTCGACGCTGTTCTTCTGCCTATTCAGGATGGCGCAAAAGTACTTGAAGTAATGGCTACCGGAGACCTGACAGCACGAGTTACTGCTGACTACAAAGGACAGCATCAAAAAATAAAAGAAAGTATTAATAAACTCGGTGATACTCTCGAAAGTGTATTGGGCGAAATTTCTGTTGCTATAGAACAAACTGCAAGCTCAAGTGCGGAGATCTCTTCCAGTACCGAGCAGATGGCGGCAGGCGCACAGGAACAAAGTGCTCAGGCTTCGGAAGTCTCCACTGCTGTAGAACAAATGACTTCTTCGGTAATTGAAAACACAAAAAATGCTTCTACCGCAGCACAAATTGCCACCGAAGCAGGTAATATAGCTCGCGAGGGCGGTAACAGGGTTCAGGAAACTATTAAAGGAATGGTCAGCATTGCTACCGTTGTTTCATCCAGTGCAGAGACTATTGGCGAACTCAGTAAGGGCAGTAGTAAAATTGGTGAAATCATCGAAGTAATTGACGAAATTGCCGGACAAACCAATCTCCTTGCTCTTAATGCCGCTATTGAAGCCGCCCGTGCCGGCGAACAAGGGCGTGGTTTTGCTGTTGTTGCCGATGAGGTAAGGAAACTTGCCGAACGCACAAAGAAAGCTACAAAAGAAATTGCTGACATGATTTTCGCTATTCAGAACAATACCAATAATGTTGTGAAATCAATTAATCATGGCCTCGAAGAAGTTGAAAAAGGGAAAATTCTCTCAGCTAAAGCCGGTGAATCAATAGAACAGATTGTTACTTCAGCACAAAAGGTCGTTGATGTTGTAAATCAGGTGGCTTCTGCCAGCGAAGAGCAATCAACAGCTTCAGAGCAGATCAGCAAAAATATTGAAGGTATAAGCAGTGTAACACATCAGACCGCATCAGGTATTCAGCAAATTGCCCGCTCGGCTGAGAACCTGAATAAACTAACAGAAAATCTCCAGCAAATGATTTCCCGTTTCAGACTCACGGACGGCGGAAGCGGTAATAAGTTTATGTCATCGTTTTCTGTCCGTCAGAACGGTAAAATCGTTAAAGCCTAAGTAATTGATATCATTAACCCTTTCCCTAAGAGCCGTGGCACATACCACGGCTTCTCTCCTTTAAAGATTTCTGTTTCACCCTTCTTCATAAAAAATAATACTCGCTAACTGGT
>CAYTLQ010000048.1:0-12215 GCA_964438715.1 uncultured Ignavibacteriaceae bacterium | reverse complement strand
AAATTAATCTTTTTAACATAAGAGTTTCTCTGGTTATCCTATCTGCATATGTACTTATTCTTATTCAGTATTTTACCTTTGGTGGATTTAGCCTTGCCGGGTTGTATTTGCCAATTATAACATTTTATGTGCCCTATCTCTTGTACAGAATTGTTGGATTGAAACTTGTCCATGCATTTATCAAAATAATGTTTGTTATTGTATTATTTACCACTCCATTGTGGTTTTTACAGTCTTTTGTTCCAGCCATTGATAGTTTTTTCCTTTCTGCCATTCAGGTAGCTTTCGAATTCAGTTTCGCATCTACACCTCGCTCACTTCTTTTATTTACTCCAATGTGGAGTAGCATCGGTTATTATGAGCCTTTCGGATTTTATCGGAATTCAGGGCTTTTTCATGAACCTGGTGCATATGGAATTTTTTTACTACTTGCAATCATACTGAATACAATTGTCTCGGAGAAATTCACAAACAAAAAAAATCTTGCATTTTTGTTTGCTGCTTTCACAACTATTTCAACAACCGCATTTATTACATTATTCATTTTTATAGCGTTTGTCATAGCTAAAAGTAAAGTTGATTTTCCATTCAAGGTTGTTTTTACTGGATTATTTCTTGCATTTGCCATCTACACATATAATGATCAGGCGTTTTTGAGAGAGAAAATAGTTGATCAGTATGAATATCAAACATATGCCGCAGAATTTAATTTAGGTGTTTATGCTGCTCACTCAGGTAGATTTTACGGGTTTTTCGTATCACTTGATAATTTTCTCCACAATCCGGTGTTTGGAAGAGGAATACTTTATGCTACAAGTGAGAAAGCAACAGGTGAAATGCACAAGGAGGCTAGTTATAGCTATGGATTTATGGGTTTTTTGGCTACCTACGGTTTGTTTTATGGCTTGTTCTTTTTAACTTTCTTTTACTTTGGCTTCAGATATATTAGTCAGATAAATCATAAATCTCCACTTTTTGCAATTATTGGTTACATAACAATTAATCTCTCATTATTGACTCAAGTATTTATTACTACAGCACCAATTGTGTATTTTTTTATTGTTGGACTAATTGAGTACCGTAACAGAAGTAAATAATAAGATTCTCCTAAAATTACGAAATACATATCAGCACTTAACCAGTAAAATTGCTGGAGAGATTTTTGGAATTTATTGTAAAATTGTTGGCGTTAATATAGAATTTCCTGTTTTTTGCTGGGGGGTGCCTTCAATTTTCCGTTATCCGAATTCTGAAATAAGAATAGGCTCTAACTGTAGATTTCGTTCAAATCCTACTTCAAATCTTATAGGGGTTAATCACAGATGTATTATATCAACATTGAATGATGATGCAAAAATAACTATTGGAAAAAATTGTGGATTTAGCGGGGTAGTTATTGGATCCTTTAAAGAAATTTCGATATCAGACAATGTCATAGTTGGGGCTAATTGTTTAATCACTGATTCGGATTGGCATCCACTTGACCCAAGAGCCGGCAATCCGAAACCGGTGACTATAGGGGCAAATGTTTGGGTAGGTTATGGTTCAATTATAATGAAGGGTGTAAGTATAGGAGAAAATTCTGTTATTGGGGCTGGAAGCGTTGTGGTTAAAGATTTACCACCTAATGTAGTAGCTGCCGGTAATCCTTGTAAAATTATCAAGGAATTTCACTAATGTCGCAAAAGCCGCATCTTATCTATCTTGGGCTTTCAGGTTTCCCTCTGGGTTTGGCACCGATACAGCGTCAAAAATTGATTGGTAAGGCGCTTATTGATTCTAACTGGGAGGTATCTGTTATTTGCACCAGAGGTATTCACACAATGGAATCATATGTTCAACCTAATGGATATTATCAAGGAATTTATTATGAATATGTTACAGGGGCGGTAAGAAAAAATAGTTTTCTTCTTAGGAATTACTATAAATTTATTGCACCTATAAAAGAATTTATCGTAATTGCACGCCTTAAGAAAGAGAAAGGAATAACTGCGGCAATAATCACTGACAGGAATTTATTATGGGATGCAATAAAATATCGGTTTTTTTCATATATCCTTGGCTTTAAAATTTATCTCAACCTCGTTGAGTTATATAAAGATCGACCAAACACATCATTTTTTATGAGAATTAATGATGTGTTTTTTAATTTGATAGGATTAAATTTTTACGATGGTGTCTTACCTATTAGTGGTTACATAAATAAATATATTACGAGGTTTAATAAAAAATCGCTTCTTGTTCCAATACTGACAGATACAGCGGTTTTTAATGAATTGAAAGGCGATAAGAATGAATCTGTGGTTTATTGTGGATCTGCCGCCTACAAAGAAGCAATACGATTGATTTTGGATACTTTCAAATTAGTTAAAAATAAAACAATAAAGTTGATTCTGGTCATAGGAGGATCAGATAACCAACTATCAGAAATTCGTAATCGGATTAACAAATTAGGTATTGCTGATCGGGTAGAATTGAAAAGAAATATACCGGACTTTGAACTGTTTTACTTGTATGCATTTTCCCGAGCATTACTTTTGCCACTATTTAATACCATTCAGGATAATGCCCGTTTCCCACACAAATTTGGTGAATATCTTGCCTCCGGAACAGTTGTGATTACTAACAAAATTGGCGAAATTGCAACTTATTTAAACCATCTCGATAATGTAATTTTTGCCTCAAACAACAATCCCGCTGAAATAGCTTATTGGATAGATTGGGTTATAGAGAATAAGATAAGTGCTGAGGAAATTGGTAAAAAAGGTAGAATGATTGCTAAAGAATATTTCGATTACAGACTGTACTCTGTTCAACTTTCAAATTTTTTGAGTTCAGGAATTAATTGAAATGTTCAGAAGATTATACTTCAAACTAAAGTTGTATTTTGCTGGACCATTTGAAGTTGGAGCCATTTTTAGTTCATACTATGGTGTGAAGATAGGGGAGAATTGCAGATTTACAGGTAAAGATATCTCATTTGGTTCAGAGCCTTACTTGGTTGAAATTGGCAATAATGTAACAATCACACACGGGGTTCGCTTTCAAACTCACGATGGTGGAGTTGGGGTTTTTCGAAAAGAATACCCCGGTATAAATGTTTTTGGCAAAATTAAGATTGGAAACAATGTATTTATTGGTGAAGAAGCTATGATAATGTATGGGGTTACGATTGGAGATAATGTAGTTATAGGTGCAAAAAGTCTTGTAACCAGGGATATCCCTTCTAATTCAGTTGCTGTAGGTATTCCTGCAAGGGTTATTAAAACACTTGACGAGTATAGAGAGTCGGTTTTAAAGAAGGCCGTTTATGTTAATTCCAATAATGCATCTGAGAGGCGCTTGGAAATATTAAGTAAAATCTCTAAATAGGTCAATTTTGAAGCGAGTATTATTTTTTATCGAAAGTATGGGGAAAGGAGGTAAAGAAAGAAGATTGTATGAACTGATTCGTAAGTTAAAATCGGTTGAAGGAATCTCTTTTTCTCTTCTCACACTTCGTGCAGAAAATGACTTCCCCGATCTAGCAAATCTCGCAGTTCCTTTAAATTCCCTAACACGTAGTCAATCAAAGAGTTTGTTTATTAAGTTTATTCGATTTTTCTTATTTATCAAAAACTGGAAACCAGATTTGGTACATTCCTGGGGGAGTTTGAACACACTATTTGCAGTGCTTCTTAAACCTATATTTGGTTATAAGATAATAGATAACCAAATAACATCGGCTCCAAAAGATGTAAAGAATTCTTTCCTTTTTTACACAATCCCTTTCACATTTTCAGAATTAGTTGTTTCTAATAGCATAGCGGGATTGAAATCTTATAAAGCCCCGAAAAATAAGTCGAAGGTTATTTATAACGGATTTGATTTTAATCGAATAAGGAACTTACGTTCTAAGAATATAATTAGATCCAGATTGGTTATAACTTCAAATTTTATTGTTGGGATGTTTGCAAATTTAACCCATGCAAAAAATTACAAATTATTTTTTACCGTTGCCCAGATTGTTTTAACGAAAAGAAACGATGTAACTTTTATTTGTGCGGGAAAGGGTGATTTTAATGAGTACCTGTTAACTCTCACTACTAATATAAAAGATCGAGTACGAGTCCTGGGACAAGTACATGAAGTGGAACAATTGATGTCGATATGCGATATAGGATTACAGTTAACAAATATAAACGGTCACGGGGAAGGAATTTCAAACTCGATTTTGGAACTATGTGCATTAGGCAAGTGCGTTATAGCAACTGATTGCGGAGGAACATCAGAAATAATTCAGGATAAAATAAATGGCTTTCTAATTGACGATAATGCTGATTACATCTCCGATTTGATCTCTTCACTTCTGGATGATAATATCAAAAGAGATGAGATCGGAGCAGAAGCCGTTAAGGTAATAGCAGAAAAATTCAGCATTGAGAATATGGTGGATGAATATCGACGCTTATACTTAGAATGAGTACCTCAATAAAGGGTAATATTTTTTTTCTTGGGGATGTGAGCTTAAATAATGGTTATGAAAAGTTAGCTAATTTAGGCATAGATCCATTTATAGGAATTAAACACCTTTTTTCAGAACATGATGTAATAATTGGTAATCTTGAATGTTTGGTTGCCGGGAGTACAGGAGAAAATTATAAAAAAAAACCCAGGCTTAAAACTAATGAAAAAGCTTTAGGGTTATTGAAAAAATTAAAAATTAATCATTTGGCTTTCGCTCATAACCACATTGCAGATAATCTTGAGGACGGTGTTGAAAAAACTATTAGGTATTTAGAGAAAATTGGAATTGGAAGTTTTGGATACAAGAATGAATATACAGGTAATTTTAACGACTTTTACAGTATAGAGCACTTTGGGAAAAAAATTGCAATTCTGAATTATGTAACTGAGGATACCAATCCCTCCCTTCCTGAGAATTTCAAATATAAGCCGAACATATTCGAATCTGAAAAAATTTGTAGCATTGTTAGATCAATCAGAAAACAATTTGATTTTATTATTGCTTATCTTCACTGGGGAGGAAAGGTTGAGGGTGGGAGTTACCCTGATTGGGGACAAAATATTCTTGCTCACTCTCTGATTGATGCTGGTATTGATCTCATTATCGGCCATCATCCTCATGTGATACAACCCGTTGAGATATACAAAATGAAGAAAATTTACTACAGTTTAGGTAATTTTTGTTTTGATGATATCATATCCGACGGTGAATTGCATCCTCAAACCAATCAAAGAAAGATTGGTATGATAGTGAAAGTTGAACTTGCAGAAAATGATTTAAATTGTACCGAGGAGTTTATCAGGAACGATGACCTTATGATAAAGCCATATCCTGAGTTCGCTGGGATATTTAAAAGAAGAAACCGTTTATTTAGATTTTTATCACAGTATAAATTTCTTTGGTATATATATTTCTTTAAACACTCTTACATAAATCCTTTTATTGATTTTTTCTCGCGAAGTGACTTATCAATTAAGGGGAAAATTAAAAGACTTATTCGAGCAGGTATAAAGAGAGTAAAACGATAGCAAATGAACAAAAAAGTTGTATTTCTGACTGACTATAAAGGTTATCATGGATCAAAATATGATTCTGTGCCTTATGAGTCTGGTATGGACTTGGAAAAATTGAGTAAAGGTCTGCTGCAATACGGTATTGAAGCACAATTTCTGAAATTTAGTGAAGTTTATAGTAAACCAATTTCATTTTGGGATGGACTCCCGGTTTTTTACACTTCTTCCGAAGATATTGGGTATTATTATAAAAGTTTTATTGAAGATGTCATATTTTATCTTGAGCTGAATGGGGCATTATTAGTCCCGGAATACAGGTTTTTACGAGCTAACAATAATAAAGTTTTCATGGAATTTCTTCGAAAATCCTCCGGATTATCCGTTTCCCTTAAAACCCATTTATTCGGAACTCTTGAAGAACTTCTTATGGCAGATGAAGAATGGGTTTATCCTGTAGTAATTAAATTGTCTGAAGGAGCTATGAGTGAAACAGTTGATATAGCGAATTCAAGGCATGAACTTATCCGGAAATTAACAAAAATGACTTTAACAACTTCCCCGAAAGAAGAGTTTAAAGAGTTTGTCCGTAAATATAAGTATCCAGGTTATATTCGGGAATCCCGAAATCGAAAAAAATTTATCCTTCAGGAATTTGTGCCAGGATTGAATGCTGATTTTAAGATACTTAACTTTGGAGACCTGTTTTTTTGCTTTAAGAGGCCAACACGTAGGAATGATTTTCGCGCTAGCGGTAGCGGTAATAAAAATTATCTATATGGTATAGAAGCCGGAGTATCAGATAAACTTTTAGATTATGCGAAACAAATTACTGATTTATTAAAAACTCCTTTTTTATCCATGGACATTGTAGATTTCAATGGCGTATTTCATTTATTGGAGTTTCAAGCTGTTTACTTTGGTACGGTTGGAGTGATTAAATCTAAGGGTCATTATGAGTTCAGTAAAGGTTCGTGGGAGTATATCGAAGAAGGTATGACAGTTGAAGAAACATATATTCACAGCATCGGGAAATATTTAAATAAATAAAACATTTTAGTAACTTTTAACTAAACCACAGTTATCGTAAGTATGTCAACCAAAAATATTTTGAGTGAGTTAACAGTATTTTGTTAACACCAATAATTAATTAGCAGGAGATGCGATCAAGTTGAGTATATTGCAGTGAAAGTTTTATTCGTCAGAAGTTGTAATGCCAGAATTGATCCAATAAGTACGAATCAGGGAGAGTCACTGCGTAGAAGTGGTATTGAAATTGAATACTATAATTTATATGGAGTTGGGTTGAGCGGATATTTAAAGAATATCCTCCCATTCAGAAATACAATAAGGTCATTCTCACCGGATATAGTGCATGCACATTACTCCTTAATTGGATATCTTTCGAAAATTTCTGTACCAAATGCAAAAATTGTTTGCTCTTTAATGGGAAGTGATGTAAACGATTCCTCTGCATCAGGAAGAATAATTCTCAAAATATTTGCCGGTTACTTGTGGGATTCCACCATTGTAAAAACGAATTCCCTTAAAGAAAAACTTGGTTTGACCGATGCAATTGTCATTCCGAATGGCGTTAATTTTTCTCACTTTAAACCAGTTGATCAAAATTATGCCAAGATTGAATTGGGATTAGAAATAAGTAAAAGCTATATCTTATTTGCTTCTGACCCGGATAGGGTAGAAAAAAACTATAATTTAGCACTTGAAATTTACGATAAGATTAAGGAGGTTAATTCTAAAACAATTCTTTTGCCTTTAAAGAATATTGAAGTTGAAAAGATGCCACTTTATTACAATGCCGCAGATGTACTATTGTTAACATCTTTTTCTGAAGGTTCTCCAAATGTTATTAAAGAGGCAATGGCATGTAACTGTCCGATTGTTTCAACGAATGTCGGGGATGTGAAGGATGTTGTCAGTGAAACAGATTCTTGTTTTGTCTCAAACTTTAATGTAGATGAGATGGCATCTTGGACTATTGACTTGGTAACTAATCCGAGAAGAACTAATGGCCGAAATAAAATCTTGCACTTGGATGATAAAATAATTGCTGAAAAATTGATTGGTGTTTATTCAAAGATCATAAATAGCTAACTATTAAAGAAATCACATAACTCACAGTTAATTATTCTGACTTAATAATCAAAAAATTTCCCGGGTAGATTTACCCAGAGCATAATACTAAGCAAATGAAGCCTATATATTTACACCGGCTTAGAGTTATTAAGCCGCCTTTAAAGATATTAGCAATCAAAATGTACTCTTAGGGGAAGAGAATAGTTTATGTGCGGAATTGTAGGTTTCATTAACAAAAGTTCTAAAAGAGTTGAATCTAAAACTCTTTTAAAGATGATGGCGGCTATCAAACATAGAGGCCCGGATGATGAAGGTGTTTATTTGGATGGGAATGTTGGGTTTGGTTTTGTAAGGCTCAGTATTATAGACACCTCTCAGGACGGGCATCAACCAATGATTTCAACTAATGAAAATTTGGTGTTAATCTTTAACGGAGAAATTTTTAATTTCATTGAACTTAAAAAAAACCTTGAGAGCAGTTACAAATTTAAATCCAATTCCGATACTGAAGTTATACTCGCCGCCTATTTAAAGTGGGGTAGAGATTGTGTTGAACATTTTATTGGAATGTGGGCTTTTGCAATATATGACAAGATAAGAAGAGAAATATTTATTTCACGGGATCGTTTTGGAATAAAACCGATTTATTATTATGAGGACAAAGAAAAAATATTATTTGTATCCGACTTCCCCGCTATTAATACTGTATTGAAGTCTCCACCTTCTCCCGATAATCGTGTCATATTTGATTTCCTTGTGCATAATAGAACAGATTATTCTGAATGTACTTTCTTTACGGGAATTAAACGAATTCCTGCTGGTCACAATATGATTATTCGTCAGGAAATTCCGTCTTTTCAGGAGTGGTATAATTTGCAATCTCGAACGAATGATGCTGTCAGTTTTAATGATCCTGTTGATGAATTTCGTGAACTTTTTTTTGAATCTGTAAAACTCCATTGCAGGAGTGATGTTCCGGTGGGTGTATGCCTAAGTGGTGGGTTAGATTCTTCTTCAATTTTATCAGTAATTTTGAAGGAAAGATTACTATCATTGGTTAACTGCTTTTCTGCTGTTTATGGTAAGGGGCAGACCGGAGATGAAAGCCATTATATAAATTTATTTGAATCTAACGAAGTGATCAAAAACTTCATTATTCCTACTGATGATACATTGTTTAACGATTTATATAAGTTTCACGATGCAATATCTGAACCAATTCCAGGTATTTCTTACTATTCCGAATTTAAGATCATGGAGGCAACAAAGGGCAAGTGCACAGTGTTATTAAGTGGACAAGGTGCAGATGAAATGCTTGCCGGTTATCATTATTTTTTTGGCATTTACTTTAAGCAGTTACTAAAGCACAAGAAAATAAAACTTCTTTTTAACGAATTGCATCATTATCTGAGACATCACGGAGTTGGGGCTGGCATAAGTTCTTTTATCTATATGAATTTACCAAAGTATCTTAGACGACGACTGATTCTACATAAAAGGGCGATTTTAAACTCTTCGTTTATAGTGAATTATGATGACGAAATTTCTATTAGTGATAGTTTGTTCAATCTAAATGATTTGAAGGCCTCTTTTTTTGCCCACTTTAAGAATAAGTTTGAGCATCATTTAAAGTTTTCTGATAAAAGCGGAATGTATTTTTCTATTGAAGCCAGATTCCCTTTTTTACATCACATTTTAGTGGAAAAAACATTAAAACTTAGTAACGACTTTGTGATTAAAAATGGAATGAACAAGTTTATTTTAAGAGAGTCAATGAAAAATATTCTAATTGAAAAAATCCGGCTGAGAATGGATAAAGTGGGATTTGAGGCTCCGGAAAGAAAGTGGTTGAATAGTCATAGATTCAGAAACTTATTCAATGATATTATTCATTATGGTAAAGTACAATCACTAGGGATTTATAATCAGGAGAAAATAAAACAGATAATTAATAAGCATGCCATGAATATGAGCGAAGTGAATGAATTATGGAAAATGTTATCTTTAGAATTATTCATGAATAAATGGTACCAGTAATTATAAAAAATTATTTGATTTGTAATAAAAATCACAGTTTAAATAGTAATTATATACACACGAAATACTTTATAATGAGATTACATTTATTATCCGTCGAAATACTTTTTAATGATTCAACCAGTAAGAAATTATTTCCATTTCAAAATGTCCTTCTAAAAATATTGAAAACACTAATAATTAGTTTAACTCTGTATAATAGGTAATTAAAGTATTTTGATAAAACTCATCTTGAGAATTAAATGATATGTAAATTAGGTATTTGGGATGAAACAGTCCCGGGTATAACCTTTGATGAAAACGGTGTTTCAAACTACGCAAAAATTCAACAAAAATTGATGAGCGAATTTCCGAAAGGGCTGGACGCACACAAAAAGTGGGAAGAAATAGTTAGTAGTATAATTCAATATAAAGGTCACCGAAAATATGATTGCGTAGTTGGTGTTAGCGGAGGCACTGACAGTTCTTATCTGCTTTACATTCTTAAGAAGTCTGGACTTTCTCCACTTGCTGTTAATTTAGATAATGGTTGGAACTCGGAAATTGCAGTTGCAAATATTCAGTTAATGACAAGCAGTCTGGGAATTGATTTGGAAACTTATGTTATTGATTATGAAGAGATAAAAGATCTTATGCGATGTTATATGGAGGCTGGTCTTCCATGGATCGATGTACCTACAGATATTGCAATACAATCAGTTTTATATAAAACAGCTTCAAAAATTGGAGTTAAGTATATTTTTATCGGTAACGATTTCCGTTCTGAAGGGAAACAACCTACAGAGTGGACATATTCCGATCAAAAACAATTATTGTATTTGCATAAAAAATTTGGTAAAACAAAGCTTAAGTCTTTTCCCATGATTTCAATGTTTAAGCTGTACTATTTGGGATATATTAAGGGTATAAAACTTTTTCCTGTTTATAACTACATCGAATACAATAAACAGGATGCCCAAAAGTATCTTATAGAAAATTTTGGGTGGCGGTATTATGGTGAACATCATCATGAAAATCTCTTTACTAAATTTGCAATTGGGTATTGGATGTATGAAAAATTTGGTATAGATAAAAGAAAAATCACTTATTCTGCTCAGGTTCTCAGTGGTAAAATAACCAGACAAGAGGCGCTTGCTAAAATTGCTAAACCGCCTTATTCAAAAGAAGAATTAGAAAAAGACCTAGATTATATTCTCAATAAGTTGTCTTATTCAAAATCCGATTTTCAAAGGCTGTGGGACGCTCCGAATAAATCTTTTCTTGATTATCCTTCTTATTTCAATATAATAGTAAAAACTTATACATATATTTGGCCGATTATCAAAGGAATAGTACCCACAAAACCAAAAATATTCTTTGAGCTGGAGGAAAGAGGGATACTAAATTAGTTGTATGAGAAACAAATGTTAGTGGCGGTTGTTGACTACGGAATGGGTAACCTTCGCTCTGTTTACAATAAATTTAAAAAATTGAACATTCAGTGCGTTGTTACATCAGATAAAGAAGTAATTAATAAAGCCGATAAGCTTGTTTTACCTGGAGTCGGACACTTTAAGTATGGCATGCAAAAATTACAAGAGTTTGACTTGATTGAGGTGCTGAATGAAAAAGTATTGACCATGAAAGTGCCAATTTTGGGAATTTGTTTAGGGACACAATTATTTGCAAAACACTCAGAGGAGGGAGATGCACAGGGCTTAGGGTGGATTGATGCAGAAGTAAAAAAATTTAAGGTTTCTGATGAAATTAAATTTAAAGTACCCCACATGGGATGGAATAATGTGGAAATAGTAAATTCTAATTATCTTAATGAAGGACTAGTCAATTCAGATCAGTTCTATTTTGTTCACAGTTATCACTTAATATGTAACGATCCCAATGATGTTTGGATGACAACAGTTTATGATTATAAGTTCGTTTCTGCTGTGAGAAGACAAAATATATTTGGTACACAATTTCATCCGGAAAAAAGTCATAATGTAGGTTTCGAATTGTTAAAAAGATTTGCGGAGATATAATTTTGTTTCGTCCC
This sequence comes from uncultured Ignavibacteriaceae bacterium, assembly GCA_964438715.1. Classification (GTDB taxonomy): domain Bacteria; phylum Bacteroidota; class Ignavibacteria; order Ignavibacteriales; family Ignavibacteriaceae; genus CAYTLQ01. Next base: position 532 of record CAYTLQ010000048.1, on the reverse strand, counting down.
AGAGTTATACCAGTACTATTGTTAAAGAATCTCGGGTTAGTAAAGTCAGTAAAGTTCAAAAATCATAGATACATTGGCGATCCAATCAACGCGGTGAAGATCTTTAACGACAAAAAGACAGATGAACTTATTTTTTTAGATATAAATGCATCTGCAGAAAACAGGTTAATATCATTGGATTTTGTACATAAGGTAGGTGATGAGGCTAATATGCCATTTGGTGTTGGGGGAGGTATTAGGAGCATTGGTGATATTAGGAAAGTTCTTGAAAATGGAGCGGAAAAAGTAATTCTTAATACGATAGCTTGTGAAAATCCGGATTTTATTAAAGAAGCGGCTGATACATTCGGCTCTTCAACAATTGTTGTGTGCGTTGATGTAAAGAAAAATATTTTCGGAAAAGTAAATCTTTTTTACCGTAATGCAAAAATAAAGTCTAATGAAGACTTAATAGAATTTGTTCAAAAAATGGCGGAATATGGAGCAGGTGAAATAATCATCCAATCAGTCGATAGAGATGGTACTTATGAAG